>JBILYL010000354.1:0-2979 GCA_044377775.1 Bacteroidia bacterium | reverse complement strand
TTCATTTAATGTTTTAAATGCTCCACCGATCGTAAATCGGGTGATTCCGTCATCTAATAGTAATTTCTCAACATTTCCCAATCCTTTTAAATAATCATATTTATAATTTTTCGGCATGTTGTAGGCGGCAATCTGAACTTTAAATTCTAAACCTTCTTTTGAAAGATTTCCGATGTCAGTAGGAGTTACGATGTTTGTTTTTGTACTGTCCTTAGATGCAACTACTGGAATAGAATCCGTTTTAATACTATCTGTTTTTATGGTGTCAACTTTTGTGCTGAACTTGATGTCGAATACCTTTTCTGAATATCCTATTAATGTCATTGCTTCCACTGAGCGGGTTTGATCAGGGAATCCATTTAGCTTATAAGTTATCTTATAGTTGTGACCTGAAACTAAATTCACCAAATAATTTCCTAGAACAGGATTCGAATTGGAAGTAATATAGTTTTGATTGTTATCTGTCATGTCAACTTGTACTGCCGCTAATACTGGTTTGTCATCCAGCGTAATAATTCCCTTTACCATTATTACATTGGGCTGAAAAAAATCATCAGGCATATCTACAACATAAATATCATGCAGACCGAATCCACCAGTTTTTCCGGATGCATAATATCCTCTTTTTCCATCCGTTGATAATACAAAATAACGGTCATCATCCGGAGTGTTGATCGGATATCCTAAATTTTTTGGAGTAGACCAGGAAGAGTCGGAAGGATTAAGTGTTGTTAGAAATATGTCGTAACTCCCCATACTATTTAAAGCCTGTGAACTATAGATAAGCGTTTTTCCGTCAGGATGAATAAATGGCGCATCGTCATCACGAGGAGTGTTTACTGTTAGTCCAAGATTTTTAATATTACCCCAGGTTCCATCTGTTAGTATACTTGCCTGATAAAGATCCCTTCCTCCATAACCACCTGGACGCTCACTCGAAAAATAGAGTGTTTTTTCATCTGCTGAAAGAGAAGCGCTTCCTTCCCATGCAGCTGTATTGACGTCTCCCTTTACTCTTTCAGCTGTTGACCAATTTAAACTATCGAGAGTGCTGATATAGATGTCACCGCCATCATAACGATCATCTTTGAAAACAAATAATTTTTGTCCGTTATTTGAAATGGCTATTGCCGCGTCATGTGAATTTGTATTGATGTTTGTCCCAATTGTAGAAGGAGTAACCCAATTGCCATTTTCCTTGTGACTGATAAAAACGTCCTCATAATATATTCCAAAACTATCAGGTTGGTTGAAGCCATTTTGCAGTCCACCAATGCTTTGATCACCTGTATAGGTAAAAATCATTACACTTTCATCGGATGAAATTACCGGAACATATTCTGAAGCAACAGTATTAATTATGTCTCCAATGTTTTCTATTTTCGCATCAACAGGGGTCGCAACTAATATTTTTGCATTGTTGCAATATTCACTTAATTGTTCTGCATCTTTTCTTTCCTTTTCAGTAAGTTTTTTATCTGCCAAATACTCGCTAAGCATCACCAATGCTTCATCAAATTTGTAATTGAAATGATAGGCCCTTGCAAGGTCATAACGAATGCCGGCTGCCTTTTTGTTTTTTGAATATACTTCTATCAAATATTCAAGTGATTTTTCATGCATATCGCTGCGGTATAATCCGGATATTCCTGTGACATATTTTAAGTATAATTCTTTCGGGTGATTTTGTGTAAGTTTATCGAAAATCGGTAATGCCAAAAGAAAGTTTTCTTCCTGAAACAGCATTTGCGCTTTCAAAAGTGAATCTTTTTCGGTTTTGCGCCACTTACGAACCTTCATCGTTCCCTGAGAGTATGCATTGGCTAAAAGAAAGAATGTAAATATCAATAAAACTATTTTTTTCATAAAATAAGAATTGCTAAGTGTATTCAAATATAATTAATTTTGTCTCAATGTCAATGAATTTAAAAGCCCCGCATACACCCAATATGTTTCGCGCGAATATTGCGTTAGGACAGGTGGTCGATATTGTTTTGAAAAAAGATCAGCGTACCGGAAAACGGACACGTGGAAAGGTACAATGGATACTTACCAGCGCACCGTTCCATTCCAGAGGTATAAAGGTAACGCTGGATTCAAGACAGGTTGGCCGGGTTCAGGAAATCATTTGTTAGTTATATTTTATGGGTTTGTTAAGTTATTGTTTTTAATGTAGATTTGTTTTAATTGAAATCTGTATTGTAAAATGAAAAAAGTCTTAATATCTCTGTTTTTCCTTGCTTCTTTAAATAGTTTTTCTCAAACTTTTTCGGGTATAGGTGGAGCTATCTCTGATGATGGTTTAAATAATGATTTTCTATTGAATGTTTCAGGATTAACTCCATCTGCGCTGAATGCCGCTAATGGTTTGGTAAGTGTCTGTATCGACATAACCCATACCTGGGATTCAGATCTGAACATAAACCTTATTGCTCCTGATGGAACGGATATTATGCTCTTGTCATATGTAGGCGGAAGTGATGATAATTTTACCAATACCTGTTTCAGTCAAAGTGCTGCCACCTCAATCGTATCGGGTTCCGCTCCCTTTACAGGTGTTTTTAAACCAATGAATACCATCGGTAATGCGAATAACGGACAAAATGGAAATGGTGCATGGAAATTACGGATTGTGGATACATATGCTGCAGATGCTGGAAATTTAATAAACTGGAACATTACATTCGGTCCCGGTGCACCTCTTCCAAACGTATTCACGTCCTCAAATTTACCTATCGTTTTGATCAATACTTTTTCTCAAACAATTGTGAATGATCCGAAGATCAATGCAAATATGAAAATAATATACAATGGTCCCGGAATGATGAATCATTTGACGGATGCACCCAATGTATACAATAATAATATTGGAATTGAAATTCGTGGCGCTTTTTCATCCAGTCTTCCTCAAAAACCATATAGCGTTGAAACCCGTAATTCACTTCTGCTTGAGAATGATACCGTTTTACTGGGAATGCC
>JBILYL010000352.1:0-3019 GCA_044377775.1 Bacteroidia bacterium | reverse complement strand
AGCATCACTTTTGTTGCTACAGATGCTCATAAGTTGGTTCGTTACAGAAGAACAGATGCAAAAGCACAAGCGGCTTCTTCATTCATCATTCCAAAAAAGCCGTTGAATCTTTTGAAAAATACATTATCTAGTGTTAGCGGAAATGTGAAGATCGAATACAACAATACCAATGCTTTTTTCTCTTTTGAAAATACAAATTTGATTTGTCGTTTGATCGATGGAAAGTATCCGAATTACGAAGCAGTTATTCCTAAAGAAAATCCAAATAAATTAACCGTTGATCGTGTTTCTTTTTTAAGTTCGATCAAGCGTGTTTCTATTTTCTCAAATAAAACAACTCACCAAGTACGCTTGAAAATTGCAGGCAGCGAATTGAGTATTTCTGCTGAAGATCTTGATTTTGCTAACGAAGCAAGTGAGAGATTAACGTGTCAGTATAATGGTGAAGATATGGAAATTGGCTTTAACTCTAAGTTTTTAGCAGAAATGTTGAGCAATCTGAATTGCGAAAATGTGAATTTGGAAATGAGCGCTCCTAATCGTGCAGGAATTTTATTACCTACCGAAAAAGAAAATCCTGGAGAAGATATTTTGATGCTCGTAATGCCTGTTATGTTGAATAGCTAATCTGGTTAATCAACATCAAAAAAGCTGCTTCAATAATTTGAAGCAGCTTTTTTGATTTTATGATTAGAGTCATTAGAATATCATTTTCTAATCATATTTCGTTTGTTAAACCCTAATTACTTTTGGACAAACTAAAAACGACAACCCTATGAAAAAATTTACGATTGCATTAATACTTTTGAATCTAATTTCGAATTTTAACCTAAGTGCTCAAAATCAGCGAGATACTAGTTTTGATATCGCTCCTGCTTTGTCTACTGTTTCTTCTTCCTTAAGTAATGAAAGAGCATTGTGGGATATTCAATTTAATTATAACACAACTGCTGCTGCTGCTGGTGACAATGGTATGGCGGGTGTCATTTTTTTTAATAATGAATTTTGGGTTTCCAAATGGCAAAGTGATACCATTTATCGCTTTAGTGCAACAGGTACATTGAATAGTGAGTTTATAATTGCTGGAATAACAGGTATTCGCTCTTTCACTACTGATGGTAGCTACATTTATGCAGGTACAAATACGAATATTATTTACAAAATTAATCCTACCCTACAGCAATTAGCTCCACCTCATATTACTGTTAGTGCTTCAATTGGAATTAATGTTAGATTTTGTACTTATGATGCAACCTTAAATTCCGGTGCGGGTGGTTTTTGGATCGGTAATTTTTCTACAGATATTGTTGCTGTTGATTTGACAGGAAATCTCTTGTCGTTGATACCTGCTGCAACTCATGGCTTAACGGGGATGTATGGAGCTGCTATAGATAATTTTACATTAGGTGGTCCTTTCCTTTGGGTATTTGATCAGAGTGGAGCATCAACAATGACGTTAATTCAATTGAATGTTTCTACAGGTATGCAAACGGGTCTTGTACATGATGTTATGACTGATGTTGGGGTTGCTCAAAGTTTAACGTCAGGCTTGGCAGGTGGATTGTTTATCAGTAATCTTTTGGTGCCCACTAAAATAACAATTGGTGGAATAGTGCAAGGTACGCCTAGTAATATATTGTTTGGGTATGAATTAACTTCTCCTCCTGCAGGAGTTGAGGAGTTCGGACAAGGTTTATTATCCGTTTTTCCTAATCCTGCTTCCGATAAAGTTATTGTGTGTTATAGTGGAACAGAGAAAAATACTTTTTATAAGGTATTCGATTTGACAGGAAAAATAGTATTAAAAGGATCGATACTAAATGAGAATAATGCTGTGGATTTATCGGATTTGTCTTCAGGTGTTTATGTGATTGATGTATTCTCGAATGCATATTCAGTTGGAAAAAAATTAATTGTAAAAAAATGATGTCTTAGTGATTTGATATACACAAAAGCCCGCTATCGATAGCGGGCTTTTGTGTATCATGTTTTTTTTATGTTATTTATACTAAATTTACTGTATGAAATGCAAAGCATTCAAGATTACATTAAAAAACAAATTACCCTATGTATAAAAAACTGCTACTCTCCATCTTCGTTGTATTCTCCATAATCGCATCTGCACAAACAACTATCATTGATAGTATTATTTCAGGTGGAATTTATCGGAACTATCGTATTTACATTCCTGCCGCTTATACCGGAACATCTGCCCGTCCTTTAATTTTCGATTTACATGGATATACATCCAGCGCTTTGTCTGAACAAGCCTATTCTAATTTTATGCCCATTGCCGACACCGCCAATTTCATCATGGTATATCCCAACGGAACGTTATCTGGCGGACAACCATATTGGAATGCCGGATTTGGTGGAGCGGTGAATGATGTTGCATTTATTTCTGATCTGATAGATACGCTGTTTACACAATATAATATTGATCACGATATGGTTTTCTCTTGCGGTATGAGTAACGGTGGATATATGAGTCATACTTTGGCTTGCGAATTAAATAATCGTATTGCCGCAATCGCTTCTGTTACCGGGAGTATGTCAACATTGCAACAGTTAACGTGTGTGCCAAACCGTCCCGTACCTGTCATGCAGATAAGCGGTGATGCTGATGGAACGGTTGTGTATGGCGGCAGCTCGGGTTCGATGGGAATCGATGCTTTGGTTACTTATTGGGTAACGAATAATAATTGCAACGCATCAGCTGCTTTTTCTACTCTTCCTAATATTAGTTTAACAGATGGTTGTACTGCTGAGCATTATGTTTACAATAGCGGTGATTTAGGTTCAACCGTTGAGAAATATAAAATTATAGGAGGTGGCCATACGTGGCCAGGTTCACCCTATATCATTGGTGTAACGAATCAGGATTTTAAAGCTTCAGAAAAAATATGGTTGTTTTTCAGGAAATATAAATTGAATCAGTTTGTAGGAGTTAACGAACCTGAAAACGTAAATTCAATAAATTTATTTCCAAACCCGGCTACAAGTATTGTTAGCATTGAAG
>JBILYL010000351.1:0-3021 GCA_044377775.1 Bacteroidia bacterium | reverse complement strand
ATGCTAAAAATAATGCCGCTTGAGCAATTTCAGATGGTTCTCCGGTTCTTGGATTTACCTGCATCGTATCAAAAACCCTTTCTTTTACAAGCGGTGTTATTTTGCTCATGTCCATAGTTTCTCCAATGTTTGTTTTCACTGCGCCAGGAGCAATAGCATTGCAACGGATATTTGTTTTCGAATACATGTATCCGGTGTTTTTTGTCAAGCCATTTAAAGCGTGTTTGCTTGCTGTATATGCCGCTCCTGCTAATCCCCCTTTTAATCCACCAATAGAACTGATGTTAATGATCACGCCATTTCCTTTTTCAAGAAATATTTTTAATGCACTGCGCATTGCTTTAAAAGGACCATCAAGATTTACCTTCATTACTTTTTCCCATGTCGTGTTCTCAACTTCTGCAACCGGTTGAACGTGATCCATTATTCCCGCATTATTAACAAGAATATCCAAAGTGCCGTAAGTTGTTTTTGCCACTTTTATCATATTCTCAATATCTTCCTCCTTAGCCATGTCTGCAATAAGGACTGTTATTTCACCTCCCTTTTCCTTGATCTCATTTTTAAGTTCATCGAGCCTTTTTTGGTTAATGTCAGTAGCAACTACTTTGCTTCCTTCAGCAACAAATAATAATGCAATTGCTTTACCCATTCCTGAACCGGCACCGGTTATTACTGCGACTTTATTCTCTAATTTTTTCATGTGAGATTATTTTATATTGCTTACAAATTTCACAATAATTAATGATGTTAAGAATGATTTCCATTGCATTGGTATATGATTATTGTCATTCGTGTTTGAATTGAAATTCACTAAAATTTTGCAAGAATTTAACATTGGCGCGGCTTATTCACCTGTTGTTTGGTTAGGCTCCATTCTAACTTTGTTTATCTGTACCTGAAAACATTATTAGTAAGCAGAGTTTAGAATTATAAAAATGGCAATTGACGAATCACTAATGTCTATGTGCGCATCAAATTGATAGATCATATTAAAATTTCTGGAAATGTTCACAAAGCCTAAGCCTTTATTGCCCATCGCAATTTTGCTGAACGTGCTCGAGGATTGGTATTCGATTCCTCAGCTGTTGGTCTTATCGGATCTGGAGTGATTTCTTTATAAATACCTTCACGGAATAAACTTTGAAATGATTTTTTAACCCGCCTGTCTTCTCCCGAATGAAATGACAGTATTGCAACACGACCACCGGAAGCAAGTGCATCGGGAAGTTTTTCCAGGAATTTATCCAATACTCCAAATTCATCATTCACTTCTATTCGTAATGCCTGAAAACAACGCTGACATGATTTTTTAACTAATTCTTTTCGTGTATTCGCAGGAAGAAATTCTAATGATTCAGTTATAATTTGTTGCAAATGCAATGTTGTCGAAATAGCAATTCCTTTTTGTGTTTTTGCAATTATAGCCTGTGCTATTTTTTCAGCATAGGGCTCGTCTGCATTTTCAATAAATAACTCCTCTAGTTTTTGCTTTGTAATAGTTTGTAAAATTGCTGATGCGGGTTTCCCACTTTTAGGATTAAGTCTTAGATCTAGTGGCCCTTCGATCTTAAAAGAAAATCCTCGTTCCGGATTATCTATTTGCATAGAAGAAACACCTAGGTCTGCCAACACAAAATTCAATGGACCTGATTCGGCAACAATTTGATCTATGCCGGAAAAATTCATTTTCTTAATAGTTAACACTTCAGATCCATAACCCAAAGCTGACAAACGTTCTCTTGTTTTTGGTAATTCAATAGCATCTACATCTGTTGCATACAGATGTCCTCCGGGAACTAAACATTTAAGCATTTCTAAGCTGTGTCCACCATAACCTAGTGTTGCATCCATTCCAATTTGTCCTGGAAGTATTGAAAGGAAATTTAATATCTCATTTACACAAATCGAGCGATGCATACCCGCAGGAGTACGACCTTGTTCTATAACTTTTGCAATGTCCTCTTTATAAGATTCCGGTTGCAGCTCTTTGTATTTTTCTTTATAGGATTTTGGATGTGTGCCTTTGTATCGTTCTCTGCGGACACGTTCCGGTTTCTTATCTTCCATTTTGTGAAATTTGGAGTAAGATGGATTTATAGATCATGAATCAAAGATAGTTCTATTTCCTCATCAATCTTCTATCACTTCCAATTGCTTTTGGATCTACTCCGTTATCTAATATAGTATCGTTATGATAGTAGAATCTTCTGATTTTGTTTTCTTCTCTACTTTTTAATAAAATGCTGTCTTTTTTTATTGTGTAGTTTCCTTTATCTCTCATTGTTCTCAAAAATGTTGGATACTTATAAGAGTAGGTGGAGTCCTTCTGCAAACGCAATTTACAGCTACCACTTTTGTTTACAAATGTTTGTGTAGTGCAACCTGTAAAAATTGGTATAAGGAAAAATAGCAATTTTTTCATGACATTAAGGTACTTAATTTATATAGGCTGGTAGACATGTAGCTATTTACACTCTAAAAGCATTGTATTATAAATTAAAAGGACACTTTTTGTTTCATAGACATGTGTAATATTAAAGAATGTTGTTTTGCTTTGCTTTAGAATGGGGTGTAAATTTGATAAAAACTAAAGCCATGAAAAGAATTATTATAATTTCAACAATTCTATTTACTTGTATTGGCCTTTTTTCACAACCAACATTGCAATGGGCAAAAATTTATAATGGAATAGATACTTCAGGAACTGGAAATTCTGATATAATAACAATTAAATATGACCCTAATGGGAATGTTATATGGTCTAAGGTCTTGAGTTTAGGATCAGGTGATTCGCCTTACAAAATTGGGACAGATAATAATAACGACATAATCATAGTTGGATATACATATTCAGTAGCTGTTGAGGGATTTGTTGCAAATTTTTCTGATGGCTCTACAAGATCTGGAAAGTTTATAAAGGCAAAATAAATAGTTAAAAAAACAGCTCCGTAATAATCTTACGGAGCTGTCTACTATCTAAAATCTACTATCTCACATCTATTCCCCACCAACCTTCAC
>JBILYL010000349.1:0-3023 GCA_044377775.1 Bacteroidia bacterium | reverse complement strand
CCCAATACATTCATTATTTCAATGGTTGTAGCTTTTGTTGTTTCAATTGTCAACTGATCTTTTGCAGGATTCGGAGCAACGCTAAAATTAACATCACTCAAATGTATATTACTTAAAGAAGTGAATAGACAACCACCTGCAGGAGCTTGACTGTAATCATAATTAATGCTAACACAAGTATCATAAGAAGGAATACCACCTAGTATATTCAAGATAGCCAAGGGTTCAAAAAAAATATGGTGAATCCCTCCGTTCATATTAAGGGTAGCACCTGCTTTTACATAAATGGAATCAATTCCTCCTCCGGTGCTCATCACAGCACCTGATTCAAGAAAAACATTAAATGCGCCTCCGTTTGTAGAAAATGATGACCCTGTACAAACCCATTGAGGCGTAAAGCCTCCATCTACAGTTTGACTGCTGCTTACTATATTGCTAGTGGTCGGAATAGTAGGATTGCATTGTCCGTAACTTTTTAAGGAAAGAAAGCAAATAGTAAGCAGAGAAAGAGAAGTAAAAAATATATTTTTAATAAATCGATTTGTATTCATATGTTCTCTAGTTTTTGGAATTGGTTTGACCTTCAAATATAATAATTTTTTTATGAATATTTTTTAGTCAATTTTTTAAAAAAGTTCATTTTAAAAATCTCTAATTCATATAATGATAGACGTAAAAAAAGAGAGAAATAATGCTGTTTAAATTGAATACAAATTATTTATTAATGCTAAATGGCTACAATATTAAATAATTGTAGGAGCTTGACAAGTAATAATTGTGGTTGATTAACTATTTCAAAATACTATTTTAGCTTGATGCACACATTTTTCGGCTCCGTAAAAAAGTTAAGTGCTTCAAAGCCCCCTTCACGGCCAACACCCGAGCTTTTTACGCCTCCAAAAGGTGTTCTTAGATCACGCAACAACCAGCAGTTGATCCATACGATTCCTGCATGAATGTTATTCGCCATACGATGAGCACGTGTTAAATTTTCTGTCCATACAGTTGATGCTAAACCATATTGTGTTGCATTTGCATACAGCAATGCTTCTTCTTCCGTATCAAAAGGCATAATGGTAACAACAGGTCCGAAGATCTCTTCCATGTTTGTTCTGCAATTATATGCCAATCCTTCAATAACGGTAGGAGCAATGTAATATCCTTCGGCAAATTCACCTTCAAGTTTCACTTGATGGCCACCGCATAATACGGTTCCACCTTCTTGTTTTGCCAATTCAACATACGACAAAACCTTTTCCATGTGTGGTTTTGAAACGACAGCACCCAATCTACTGTCTTCTGCTGCGGGATTTCCTACTTTCATTTTTTGAACACGGGAAACAAATTCGGTTTTAAATTTTTCATAGATAGAGCGTTCCACTAAAATACGCGAGCCACAAAGACATATCTGTCCTTGGTTTGCGAAGGAAGAGCTCAATGTTGTTTTGATCATTTTTTCAAAATCACAGTCTGCGAAAATGATGTTGGGGTTTTTTCCACCCAACTCAAGTGATAATTTTTTAAACATGGGAGCAGCGACTCTCGCAATTTCGGCACCTGTTTTTGTTCCGCCTGTAAAAGAGATCAGTGGAATTTTCGGATGCGCTGTTATTGCGGACCCCACTTTATGTCCGTAACCGTGTACGATATTCAATACTCCTTTTGGCAAACCCGCTTCGATACATAATTCCGATAACAAATAAGCTGTCATGGGAGTGATTTCAGAAGGTTTTGCAACCACACAATTTCCTGCCGCGATAGCAGGAGCGATTTTCCAGGTAAATAAGTACAATGGTAAATTCCATGGAGAAATACAGCCTGCAACACCTACAGGTGTCCGTACTGTATAATTTATGGCGGTGTCTTCCATTGAATGACTCTCGGAGGCATAATGCAAAATTCCTGTCGCATAGAAATGAAAATTTGCAGCAGCTCTTGGAATATCAACCATCTTCGCTAATGAAACCGGTTTCCCATTGTCCGTAGATTCCGCAACGGCTAAGCGATCTAAATTCTTTTCGATCAAAGAGGAAATAGCAAGCATGATGCGTGAGCGTTCATCCTTTGGCGTTGTACTCCAGGAAGGAAAAGCTTTCAGAGCAGCATCTGTTGCTAACGCTACATCGTGCTCATCAGAATCGGGGATAAGTGAATATACTTTTCCTGTAGCAGGATTATAATTGTCGATGTATTGTTTGCCTGTCGGCTCAATAAGTTCACCGTTGATATAGTTTTTAATTGTTTGCATAATATGAACGCGGATGACGCGGAGCGTTTAGTTGTTGATTCCTGTAAAATTACTAAATAATTAGAAATAAAAAGACTCCTTGCGGAGCCTTTTCTTCATAGATATTTTGCAGGGAATTTCGGAGGTCAAAAACGTTGGTCTACTCAATAATGATTTTTTCTGTTGTCGACTTTTTATTTTGAATGAGGTTTAAAAAGTAAGTTCCTTTTTTGCCTAAAGGAATTTCTTTGTTGTATTTTCCTCCTGTTTTTTGAGTATCATAAAAGATCTGTTTTCCGTTCTCGTTTAAGACATTTATGTTCAACGCCTCTTTGCTATTTGTTTCCACTATTATTGTTGCTGTTGTGTTTTTAATGCTGATGTTCAGATTCAGGCTATTGTTTTCTTTTACTTCAGAAACTGTTCCCGTTTCTTTTTTAACAATTTTTCTTGTTTCTTTCGGATTGTTCTCCTCTACTTTCTTGACGATGATTCTTGTTTCTGTTCCATTTTCATTCCTTGTTATCTGAACTTCTCGCTCTTCTTGTTCGTTGTTGTTTGTTGATTTACTATTCGCCTTGTTCTCTTTGTTCTCATTACTGATGAGGATCTTTTTTATTCTTTTTTCCGATCCATCGCCATCTTCGGTCATTGAATTATCAATGTGTTTTCCCATTTCAGCAAATTCCTTTTCATTAAATTCTCCTTCTGAAGTTGTAGTATCCCCGTTGACAATAGTAATTGTTTTTATTGTTGGATTTTGTCCGCAAGAGCTAACGATGATTCCTACTAGTAG
>JBILYL010000348.1:0-3028 GCA_044377775.1 Bacteroidia bacterium | reverse complement strand
GCTGAATCCGTTTTGGAGGGATATTCTTTTATTAATAATCTGGGTTCCCTCTTTTATGCCAATTCTACGTCTACTTTTAATAAAGCTATTAAGGGTGAATTGAGTTACACTGAAAAGAAATACAAAGTTGGGCTAAGTTACCGAAGAGTTGATCCTGATTACCAAAGCATGGGTTCTGTCTATTTAAATAATGATTTTGAGGATCTTCAGTTGCAAACAACTTTCCGTCTTTTGAAAAATAAGTTAAGTGTTAATGTATCCGGAGGTTTTCAACGTAATAATCTTAACAATGATAAAACTTCTGAAATGTTGCGCCTTATCGCTTCCCTCTCCACAACGTATACTATAAATGAGCATTGGACAAGTACACTAACGTTTTCTAATTTCAATACGTCCAGTCAAATGGTTGTTGTAAATACCTTGGATACGATGCGATATGCTCAGGTTTCACAAAATATGTCCGGTCAGATTATGTACAACAAAGTATTTAAAAAGGTACGTTTCGGAACCGGCTTGAATGGTAATTATCAAAACGCAAAGATTTTTCAAAATGATGTATTAAATGTAAACTCGAGCTCCCGACTTTTTAATGCGAATTATTCTTTTCAATTAGGGCTTCTGAAATCTGGCCTAAATATTTCAGCAAATATTGGAGCTGCAATGACCGAAGCTGGTTTGAAAGAAATGTCGACACTAGGGCCAACACTATCAATCAACAAACGTTTTAAATCTGGGAAATTAACAACATCAATCTCTGTTTCTACTCTAAAATCATATATGGATAGTGTTCCTTTAGGGTATATCCTTAACCTTAAAAGCAATAATAATTATTCGATTAATCGTCATCATGCTCTTACGAATACGCTTTCATATATTGAAAAATCTTCACCAGGTAATAAGGTTAAACAATTCATCGCTACTTTAGGATATAACTATGTTTTTTAAAGACAAAATAAAGAATCTAATTCGCTGCATTTCTTTTGTAGCCTTGCTTTTTTCTTCAATAGTAGGAAAGGCCCAGATAATGCCTGTTGCAGCTACTGTTATAATGAATCCGCCCAATTCGCCTTTTTTGTCGGATTATTATGGTTTGGAGTCAAATGCTTTTCAGTCATTTCTTACCCTTAACGATTTAAATGAACCTTCCTGGAATGTCCGTCTTATTATACGAATTGAAGGGCAAGGGATTGTGCTTGAAACAAAAAGAACATACGTTCCACTTCAGCCCATTAATCTTCTTTCAGGGGTGCCTTTGATAATTTCTGGAGCCGATTTGGCACCCTATTTAAGTGTAAATAACTTAAATCTTCAGGGTATTTCTGCTGCTACATTAAACCAAAATGGAAAGTTACCGGAAGGGGCGTATCAGTTTTGTGTGGAAGTTTTAGATTATCAAACGGGTATTCCACTAAGTTTCAGAAGTTGTGGTTCAGCATTTATTTTTTACGAAAATCCACCCGTATTATTAGCACCTGCTTGCCAAGTAGCTATTCAGCCAACGGAGCCTCAAAACGTATTCTTTAACTGGCAAATGTCTGGTGGTGCTTCCCCTACAATTACGGCGACTAGTAAGTATAAGTTATTTGTGTATGAACTTCAGGACGAGAATGAAAATCCGTATTATGCTGTTCAGAATAACAAAGCACTACTGATTTTTGAATCTGATTTTCAACAGTCCACTTCTCAAACAATTGACTTTGGAATTTCTAATTCTGCTCCGCTAATTCCCGGTAAAAGATATATTTATCGAGTACGTGCCTTGGATGCGGATGAGAAAAATATTTATAAAAATGATGGTTACAGTGAATTCTGCTGGTTCTTTTATGGCTATCCTCAGGACGGAGTTATAGCTTTAAATACCCCTTCTGATGCTCGTATTTTTACAAAAACGGAAAACAAATTGTTTAACTGGGAAACGAGCACAAAAGCCGTCCCAGGACAGGAGTTTGAGTACGTTTTGGTAATTAAAGAAAAAAATAGTGGTCAGACCAAAGAACAGGCGATGGACAATAACGCAGAGTGGTTCTTAGTGAACAAACCTGCAACCACGTCAATGAGTGGAGGCGATTTTCTTCTTACCAATGCATTAGAATCCGGAAAAAATTATGTTTGGCAGGTAAAAGCAATGACGGGAACGCAGCAGGTTGCTCAAAGTCCTATTAGAGAATTTTACGCACCTTCTGAAATTGATCAGTTTTTGGCAGGGAGTTTCCCTGTTAAAATTGTAACCTTGTCCTCTGGCTTTACAAAATCGGGGACTACCTATTCAAATGTATCAGGCAAAGGTAGAATTCAATTGTCCTCCGATCCAAACGATTTTGTAGATGCCGATTTTTCTGGAATTACGGTGCAAGATATTTCTGGAACAATGTATATGACCGCTGGCAGTTTTCCTATTGACCTATCTGCTCGTGATCGCAAAGAATTGCTTCCAATACTCCCTGAAAATGGCCCCGCTTATTTTTATTATGCAAATGCGATCGTTGATAAAACCGGCTTAAAAATGAATGGACGCGTGGAATGGCCTTTCCCACTTGCTACTTCTGCTTCTGAACTACAAGTTGTAAAAACCAAATCAGCTGTTTTTGTCCTTAATTCGGCTTATGCATTAAATGGTGAAACAACTATGGATGCCGCAAAAGCATATAATTTGTTGGAACCCCACGACTTGGTGATTAGCTTAGATGCAACAACAAAAATTAGTATTTATGGAGATAAATACAGTTTAAATTTAAATGGAAACATCCTTACAAATGCAGATGTAAAAACAAACAATTCACTTCCGTATGCCATTAAAATTTACCAGCAACCACAGTTATTTTACTTTAATGCTTCTAATTTATTAATCACCAGCACAAATTATCTCAAGCCCATTGCTGGTCTTAATGTCGGCTTAATGCCAAAATCAGCAGTAATTGATTTTAGTGATGCGGTTTCTCCTGATAAATTATCATCCAATCCTGCCTGGAAAGGAATATACTTCCCTGAATTTCAGGTAAGATTGTTTAAAGCTGATTTCGACAATAGT
>JBILYL010000347.1:0-3032 GCA_044377775.1 Bacteroidia bacterium | reverse complement strand
CAAAGGCAGGGGAAGATAATTCAATTGTTACCATCCACGTATATGACCTAACATCCGCATCGGATAAATTAATGGATATCGGAACAGAAACCAACCAATATATCCCAAGGTTAAAATGGACAAAAGATCCAGGCATCCTTTCAATAGTTAGAATGAACCGATATCAGAATAAATTAGATTTATTATTAAACAATGCAGCTAGTGGAGAATCAAAAGTAGTGTATAGCGAAAGTTGCGACACTTATATTGATATACATGAAAGTCAGGGTGATTACGTTTATTTTTCAGCAGACAAATTGAACTTTTTTATCATGCAGGAAAGAGACAGTTATAATCATATCTACAGATACGATATGACTGGCAAACTTGTCAATCAGGTTACAAAAGGAAATTGGGATGTAGTTAATTTTCAGGGGATCGATGAAAAAACAAAAACGATTTTTTATACGGCTTCAGAAACTACAGCTACTGAAAAAGATATTTATTCAATAAAAACGGATGGAACGGGGAAGAAAAAAGTATCAACAGAAAAAGGCACACATGTTCCTGAGTTCAGCAAGGGAATGAAATATTACATCAATACCTTCTCAACAGCGAATAAGCCATCTTTTATCTCTATTTATGATTCAAAAGGCAAGCAGATCCGCATTTTAGAGAACAATGACGAATTGATAAAAAAAATGGCAGAATTTGACATCAGTAACAAAGAGTTATTCATGTTTAAAACTTCCGAAGGAATTGAACTAAATGCTTGGATGATAAAGCCTTCTAATTTTGACGCGAAAAAAAAATATCCGGTATTCCTCACTTTTTATGGTGGTCCGGGAAGAAATAAAGTGAACAATTCATTTGACGGAAAAGATTTTTTCTGGCATCAGCTGCTTGCTGAAAAAGGATATATAGTAATGTGTGTAGATAACAGAGGAACGATGTATCGTGGTAAAGCTTTTAAACACAGTACATATAAACAATTGGGTAAATTAGAAGTAGCCGATCAGATAGAAACTGCAAAATACCTGGGGCAACTGCCATACATTGACAAAACACGTATCGGGACATTCGGATGGAGTTTTGGAGGCTATTTAAGCTCTTTGTGCATCACCAAAGGAGCAGATTATTTCAAAATGGCCATTGCTGTAGCACCGGTTACGAACTGGCGTTATTACGACAATATTTATACAGAACGTTTTATGAGTCTGCCTCAGGAAAATGCAAATGGTTATGACGACAATTCCCCCATCAATCATGTGAGCAAATTAAAAGGGAAATATCTGCTGATCCATGGAAGTGCGGATGATAATGTTCATTACCAAAATACAATGGAAATGGTAAATGCATTAGTAAATGCCAACAAGCAATTTGACTTATTTATATATCCGGATAAAAACCACAGTATCTATGGAGGTAAAACCAGATTACACTTATATAATAAAATGACAGATTTTATACTGAATAATCTTTGATCTATCGGAAATATTTTGCTTAAAGGCAATATGAATGCATAAGACTTTGTATATATGCCTAATTTATTTATATTCGCACTGTTCAAAATAATAAATTCTTAATAAACACTTATATGTCAGAAGTAAAACAAGGTCACCCGAAAGGATTATATGTACTTTTCGTAACTGAAATGTGGGAGCGCTTTAGCTACTACGGAATGCGTGCAATATTTGTATTGTTCTTAACAAAGGCGTTATTGTATGATAAAACGTTCGGAAGTGAGATCTACGGAAGTTATACCGGGTTGGTTTATTTAACACCATTGATTGGTGGTTATATGGCAGACAGATATTGGGGAAACCGAAAATCGATCATAATTGGTGGAATTATGATGGCGATCGGACAATTTTTCATGTTCATGAGCGGTTCCTTTTTTCAAAATATCGATGTTGCAAGGATCTTTATGTTAGTAGGATTAACTTCACTAATTGTAGGAAATGGATTTTTCAAGCCTAATATTTCTACGATGGTCGGACAATTGTATCCTAAAGGAGATAAAAGAATAGATTCGGCCTTCACTATTTTCTATATGGGAATCAACCTTGGGGCCTTTTTCGCACCTTTGGTTTGTGGTTTCTTGGGAGACACAGGTAATCCCGGAGATTTTAAATGGGGATTCTTAGCTGCGGGAATAGGTATGATTATGAGTTTAATCTTATTTATTTCACTTAAAGACAAGTACATTGTAACTCCTGAAGGAGAACCAATCGGAACAACGCCCAACAGCAAACGATTACCTGCAGACATTGATACTGTTCAAGAAGTAAATTCTGAATTTTCAAAGGCACAGATATTCACATGGGTAGCAATAGAAGTAATTTTATTTACATTATTCTTCTTCTTAGGTCAAGGAGTTATCGGTTCATTTATTTTTTCATTATCGATTGCAGGACCTGGATTCATCATTTCAGACAAGAGTCTTACTAAGATAGAAAAAGAGCGTATCTGGGTAATTTATATCGTAGCCTTTTTCGTAATCTTCTTTTGGGCAGCCTTTGAACAAGCAGGTGCTGCATTAACGTTCTTTGCTGAAGAACAAACAAACAGAAATTTATTCGGGACTGAAATTCCTGCTAGTTATTTCCAATCTATCAATGCAGTAGCTATTGTAATTTTCGCATCTATCTTCGTTGCAATATGGGGTTTCTTAGGAAAACGCAATATGGAGCCGGCTTCACCTTACAAACAGTCGATTGGTTTATTTTTGCTAGCAATCGGGTATTTGGTAATCGCATTTGGAGTAAAAGGGATTGAACCTTCTACAAAAGTAGGGATGATTTGGTTAGTGAGTTTATATATGATTCATACGTTTGGTGAGTTATGTTTATCACCAATCGGATTATCGATGGTAAACAAATTAGCACCAGTAAAATTTGCCTCTTTATTAATGGGAGTTTGGTTCTTATCAACTGCTTCTGCAAATAAATTTGCAGGTACGTTAAGTTCTTTCTATCCTGAGACAATGGTAACAGTTGCTGCAGTTGAAGCAGAGCAAACTGCTCATGCGATTACACTTTGCAGCAAATTAG
>JBILYL010000346.1:0-3044 GCA_044377775.1 Bacteroidia bacterium | reverse complement strand
ACCAACAACACCAAAATCGTTTTTAAAAAGTGAATCATTCAAGCCAAACGACAACTGATAACTTTGTGCAAGTGGAGACGATTTTTTAGAATTGATCGCCCAATCATTTTCAAAAAATTTACTTGCCTCATAACGGGTACTGATTGATGAAAGTTGTTGTATGTAAGTATCCGTTTCAGGTAGACCTTCAGGTAAGCTGCGTGTACCATCATCCATTCCTAACCAGTCGGTTTTCCCACCATTATATGTTTGATATTTTTTAAATGTTGATTGCGAATTGTAACCAGCTCCTGCAGAAATACTCACAAAATTATCATCAGGAATATCTTTGGTATTGATCATAATAACTCCTCCCGCAAAATCTCCCGGGAGATCCGGGTTAGCAGTTTTATAAATGATCATATTGTCCAGCATATTTGATGGAAAGATATCAAACGAAAAAGCCTTTCTGTCGGGCTCCGTTGAAGGCAGAGGCAAACCGTTAACCATTGCTGTATTATATCGATCACTTAATCCGCGTATAATTACAAATTTATTATCCTGTATACTTGCTCCACTTACGCGTTTGATAACATCACTCGTACTTTTATCCGGGGATCGCTTAATACTTTCAGAAGAAATACCATCCGATAAACTCGCATTGTTTTTTTGAAGATTTACCAAATTACTATTCGTTTCTTTATCAATGGTGGCATAAATCACAACAGGTCCGAGCTCAGTAGATGCAGATTGCATACTTATGGAAATAATTGTGGGTTCACCTGATTTTACGACAATACCAGACAATTCTTTAGTATTGTAAGAAATCAACTGACACTGTATAGAATAACTACCAGGGGTAAGATTATTGATACTAAAAGCGCCATCAAGATCGGTATTGCCTCCGGTAGTTGTTCCTTTAATTATTACAACAGCTCCCGGCAGGGTTTCACCTGTTTTTTCATCAATTACCTTCCCTTTTATGCTGGAGTTTTGAGAAAACACTACCTTTGTAAAAACAAGAATAGCAAGCGTAATATAAAATTTCAAGTTCATTTTCATTTTCATTTAATTCGCTTGCAAAGTAATTGAGCAAAAGTCAAGATAGCGTTAATCAAAAATTAAAATAGTGTTAAGGAACTCGTGCACCAGACCCGCTTTGTTAATATTAAGTTAATCTTGATTTAACACTGTAATGACGTGCATAATAGAACTTTACACAGAATTTAAAAACTAAATATTATGAACAACAACGAGTACAAGATCTTATTGGTAGATGACGAACCGGATATTTTAGAATTTTTAAGTTATAATCTAAAAAAAGAAGGATACAATGTTTTCACTGCCAACAACGGAAAAGAAGCTGTTACTGTAGCGAAAAAGGAAAACCCTCACTTAATTATATTGGATGTGATGATGCCCGACATGGACGGAATTGAAACGTGCAGAGAGATCAGAGAAATTTCAGGATTAAAGGATGTTATGATCGCTTTTTTAACAGCCCGAAGTGAAGATTATTCTCAAATTGCAGGATTCGATGTTGGTGCTGATGATTATATTAATAAGCCGATCAAACCTCGTGTATTGATCAGCAGAATCAAGGCCTTATTAAGACGTGGCGGGAGTTCCGATTCCAGTAAATCAACTGATAAAGTAGATATGGGCGGAATTAGAATTGATCGTGAACGCTATTTAATTGTTCAGGATGGTGTTGAAATAAGCCTACCTAAAAAAGAATTTGAGCTACTTGCACTTCTCGCTTCAAAACCAGGAAAGGTTTTTACAAGAGATGTAATCTTAGATAAAGTATGGGGCGGAGATGTAGTTGTCGGAGACAGGACAATTGATGTTCATATCCGTAAATTACGTGAAAAATTAGGTGAAGAATTCATCAAAACAGTTAAAGGAATTGGCTATAAATTTGAATTTTAGTACATTGCCAATAATTGACCGTTACAAATGAACCAATCATCCCCTAAAAGATTATTTCTGTTTCTTTCGCTGCTTATTCCATCGATTGTATTTGGAATAATACTTCTTTACACTCAGGCACAAGGACATTTACGCATTTATGCCGCACTTATTGGATTTGTTATTTCATTTATTACTGCAATCATTTTATTTATTCTGGTCAATTTTTTTGTTCTGAAAAAAGTAAATAAATTATTTAGTACCGTTAAAAACTTCAGAGCAAATAGCGACAATCCATCACCGAGTCCAGAATACAACATCAATGAAATCCACAATCTCGAACTGGAAATATTAGCCTGGGCGGATGACCGAAAGGATGAGATCGAACGATTAAAAAAACTTGAAGTTTATAGAAAAGAATTTCTTGGTAATGTTTCTCACGAATTAAAAACTCCCATTTTTAATATTCAGGGATACGTTTTAACATTACTGGATGGTGGATTGGAAGATCCTTCTATAAACAGGAATTACTTAGAACGTGCAGAAAAAAGTATCGACCGGATGATCACCATCGTTGATGACTTAGAAGCTATTTCACAATTAGAAACGGGCGAATTACAGATCGATCAGGAACGTTTCGATATTGTTTCTCTTGCAAAAGATGTTGCTGATGCCCAGGAAATGAAAGCAACCGCAAAAGGTATAATTCTCACATTTCCGGAAGATTCAAAACCTATTTTTGTTTATGCCGACAGATTCCGTATCCGTCAAGTTTTTGTAAACCTAATAGTCAATTCTGTTAAATATGGAAAAGAATACGGAGAAACAAAAATCCGGTTTTATGATGTTGGCGACAATATTGTGGTTGAAATTGCAGACAATGGAATTGGAATAGAAAAACAGCATTTACCACGGCTTTTTGAACGCTTCTACAGAGTCGACAAAAGCAGGTCGAGAGAACAAGGTGGAACCGGTTTAGGATTAGCTATTGTTAAACACATTATTGAAGCTCACAACCAAACGATAAACGTAATGAGCACTGAAGGTGCCGGAACAGTTTTTACGTTTACAATGAAAAAAGGATAACTATTTATTATTCATCACTTCCGCCTGCATCTTACTCAGATTATTCAACACCAACTGATAAACCTCCG
>JBILYL010000345.1:0-3045 GCA_044377775.1 Bacteroidia bacterium | reverse complement strand
AGTATCGAACAGTGAAAAAAGGAGCAACAAGATGGTCACTGAAAGTACCATTACAAAAGGTTGTGAATGCCTGTTTTTATCGCTCATTGAAAGACAAAGAAATTGGACTCAAATATACTATTTTGCTTTGGAGGTAAACAGCTGATGAAAAAATAAAATAAAAAAACGTCCTGTTCATAAAAACAGGACGTTCAGAATAGATACTCGTATTTATTTAATGATTGTGTCCGTCATTCGGACCATGTTGATCGGCAGCTTTCACATCAACCAATTCAACATCAAAAGTCAATTCAGCCTTTTCAGGAATCATTGGCGGACGCCCTTGTTCACCATAAGCCAATGCATAAGGAATAACCAAACGAAGTTTATCACCAATACTCATTAAAGCAATTCCCTCGTCCCAGCCCGGAATAACACGACCTTGACCTAAAGGAAACTCAATCGGTTCTCCGCGTTCAACAGAAGAGTCAAACATTTTGCCATCCGCAAGATAACCTGAATAATGAACTTTCACCGTGCTTCCAGCTGTAGCTTTTACAGGAGAACCCGCTTTTTTCACTTCATAATATTTCAATCCGCTTGCAGTTGTTTTTGCTTCCAGACCTTTGATATCGAACAAAGGCGGAGCAGTTATTACTTTCACATTCAACATTTCGATATCCATAACTAAATCGGAGTTCGGAGGAATGATAGGTGGATAACCGGCAGCACCAAGAGCTAATTCTGCTGGAATGATCAATTTTGCTTTTTCACCTTTACGTAATAAAGCAATACCTTCGTCCCAACCTGGCATTAATTGTTTTTGTCCTACTTTAATAGAAAGCGGTTGAGCACGTTCAACAGAAGAATCAAACATTTTGCCATCAGCTAAAAAGCCTGAATAATTAAATTCAGCAATAGTACCAACAACAGCTTGTTCGCCTGTTTTGTTTTCCTGAATGATAATATATTTCAGTCCGCTCGCAGTTTTAATCGTATCCTTACCTTTTACATCCCATGCACGTATACCTTCTTTGATATCGATTAATTCAACATCAAAAATAAGCGTGGAATTAGCCGGAATCTTACCATTCGCTTGTGCTCCGTAACCAAGTTCAGGTCCGAATTTAATGGTAGCTTTATCACCAATCTGCAACAGTAAAAAAGCCTCATCCCAACCTTTAATCACCTGTCCGGCACCTAATTTAAATTCAAAAGGTTGACCGCGATTAACAGAAGAATCAAAAACAGTATCATTGGTAAGTTTACCTGTATAATGGACAATTACTTTATCCCCGTTTTGTGGCTTTTTACCACTTCCCTTTTCAGTAATTGTATATTCTAATCCGGATGCTGTTTTCACTGTTTTTGGTTTTTTAACTTTCTGGCTTTTAGGTTTTTCCTGAGCGGATACAGCAATTGTAGCGCAAGCCAAAAGAATTGTTATAATTTTTTTCATATCAGATCATTGTTTTTTTTAATACAATCAATCAATTTAGTTTACTTTTTGTCCCTGAATTACTTTCGTAGCCGGAGCAGGAGGTGCAGGACTAATACTAATTAATTCAACATCGAATACCAAAGGTGAAAATGGAGGAATCGGTCCACCGCCCTGAGCACCATATCCAATTGCGGAAGGAATGATCAATTGACCTTTAGATCCAACACTCATTAGCATAATACCTTCATCCCAACCCGGAATCACTTGTCCTTGACCTAAAGGAAACTCGATAGGTTCGTAAGGTCTGCGTTCGTCATAAGTACCTGCAGTTTTAGCAGTTGCTTCATCGCTTGTGTCAAAAACAGTTCCATCCAACAAACGACCTGTATAGTTTACTTTTACAAGTTCACCAGCCTTTGGTTTTTTACCACTACCTTTTTTGCTTTCAATATAATATAAGCCACTAGCAGTAGGTTTCGCTGTAATTTTATTGTCTTCTAAATATTTAGCAAAAATCTTAGGCTCTTCATTTTTACGCATTTCCATCATGGCTTTTTGCTCTTCCATTTGTTTATTACGTTCAGATTCAGCTTCAGCTTTGCTGGTGATTTTTTCAAGTTTAGCATCAAAGGTCAGCATACTTCCTTTTTCGATATAAGGAGGAAGAGATGGTGCTTTAAATGTAACCAGATAAACAGAATCAGCACTGATGATAAAACTAGCGCTATCGCCAACACCCATCATAGAAACTGCTTCTTCAAAAGAACCCTTGAATGTAGATTTTTGTAAAGGAAACTCGATATAATTTGTACCACTTGGGTTTCCTACTTTAGAATCAAATAAAATTGAATCTTTACTGTTTTTGTATGTCATTATTAAACGTACAATATCCCCTTCAACAGGTTTTACTGCATTTTCATCCTGTTTAAAAAACTGATAATACAATCCATTTTCCGTAGATTCATAACCCGGGTATGGAGAATTTTTACATGCAGAGAACGTTACAACAACACCTACAGCAATTGCTACCATTGATTTTGTAAAAGAAATTTTCATTTTAATTTATTGTTTTTTAGTTAAATTTAGTAATTCTATTTCGTAAATAACAGTTGTATAAGGAGGAATAATTCCAGTTGAAGAACCATCTTCTCCATATGCAAGGTGCGAAGGTATAATAAATTTTGCTTTTGCACCTTCATTCATTAAACTAATTGCAGATTCTAATCCTTTAATAACCTGTCCTTGTTCCCCGCAAATATATTCCAATGGTTGTCCGCGATCATAAGTAGATTCAAAAATTTTACCATTTAAAAAACAGCCGGTATAGTTTATTCTGAGCGTGTTACCTCGTTCGGGAAACGAACCTGAACCTTGAGTAACCGGGAGGTAAAATATCCCGTTTTGCAGACGGGAGAAAGAAACCTTTGAGGTATCCAAAAATAATTGAATTTTTCTTTGTTCTTCAATGTCACGGTCTTCGATTATCGTCTCATAGCGGACAAGTTCGTCCTCGTATTCCTTTTTATTAAGTATGCGGTGAAGCTTGACATCCATAAGAACAACGGCATCTTTTTTTAGAAATAGCGGCAGTTGTGATTTAAAGAATTTAGTGAATAAATTGTCTG
>JBILYL010000342.1:0-3052 GCA_044377775.1 Bacteroidia bacterium | reverse complement strand
TGTTGAACGAATTTTCTGTATTAAGAAATGTGATGATGCCCGGATTGAAATTGGCAAAATATTCAGAGAAAGAGGTAGAGCATCGTGCATATGAAAAATTGAAAATACTGGGAATAGAAAGTGAAGCACTAAAGCGTCCCAATCAATTATCGGGAGGGCAAAAGCAACGTGTAGCCATTGCGAGAGCATTGATCAATGATCCGTTGATCATTATGGGAGATGAGCCGACAGGTAATCTGGATAAAAAAAACAGTCAAGTTGTATTTGATATTTTTCAGGAATTAGCCCATGTTTATAATCAGTCGCTGTTGATTGTAACGCACGACAATGAATTTGCAGCACGCACCAACCGCATCATTGAAATGGAGGATGGGAAGATCATAAAGATGTAGGGACAGCTATTGGAATTATTTAAAGTGCTCTGAGTACTTTTATTTTATGAATTTCGTAAGGGAGATTTGATATATTTTTTAACTAAAATAATTGGGTGAAACGTTTTTGTTTCAACATTTATTTTTGTCCCATTCCCTTTTAAGCATTGCGAATTGAAATTCGCTCCCCCATTTTCCTTTAAAAAATCCATGAATTACTAATTATTCAATGGTAGTTGCATTTGTTATAAAGCGGCTTTATTCCTAATTAAAAGTACTGAACTTTTATTAATTAATTTATTACTATTGAAAAAAAGTGCAGTCTTTAAGAAAGCGTGAATTTTACTCCAAAAGACTTATTAAGATCAAAATGAATTAAGATCTTGATTGAAATTTTACTGTTTTTAAATGGGGGCAGTTTAATGCGATCTTGAGGGATCTGTTTGAGTGAAATTTCTAATAAGAAGCTATTAAATCAATGTATCAATGTAGTCGCTATTTCCAGCGTTCATTTTTCCATTTCTTTTGTTTTTCGGGTTTTAGGAAGGTCCAAGCAACAATGCGACTGGTTTTGTTTCCAAGAATCATCGGAACGGTTTTCACTTCAACGGCTTCTAGTTTTTCAAGCAATCTGTAAATGCTTTTTAAACTCGATTGTTTGGAAACCATGCTAGTAAACCAAAAACAGGAAGTAGCATGTTTTTTACTTTGCCAAATCATGTCGGCAACAAATTTTTCTTCGCCACCTTCACACCACAACTCATTGTTTTGTCCGCCAAAGTTTAACGTTGGTTTAGTAACTTTTTTATGTGTTAAGTTTTTTAGTTTACGAAGTGTTCCTGCTTCTGCTTCTTCTAAGGAAGCATGAAATGGAGGATTGCAAATGGTAACATCAAACAATTCATCTTCCAGAATAATGTCCTGAAAAATATTACGTTTGTTGGGTTGCAATTGCAATTCCAGTTTATCTTTTAAAAATGGATTGGCTTCAATTATTTTTTGTGCCGATTCAAGTGCAACAATATCAATATCGGTTCCCACAAAATGCCAACCGTATTCTTTAATTCCAATGATGGGATACACACAATTTGCACCTACGCCAATGTCTAAACAAATAATGCGTTCGCCAGGGAATAGTTTATCTTTTTGAAAACCGGGGTTGTCGCTCAATAATAAATCAGCTACATGGTGAATATACTCTGCTCTTCCGGGAATAGGCGGACATAAATAGTTTTCAGGAATGTCCCAATTTTCGATGTCGTAATAATGTTTGAGCAATGCTTTGTTCAGCATTTTTACCGCCTCTGGATTAAAAAAGTCAATGGATTCATCCTGGTAATTGTTTAGTTTCACAAAAGGTGCTAATTCCGGACAAGTGGCAATCAGTTGTTTGAAATCATAACGCACACCATGTTTGTTGCGAGGATGAAAACCCGATTTTTCGGTTGGATGTATTTTCTTTTTAGATAGCATTACAGGCTACAAGGTAGGGTTTATTTGTTGTATGTATATTCATACTCCGAATCTTTTTTTACGCCATCGTATTCTGCTTTTTTGATAAGTAAATGGTGTATCGCTTGTGTTTTATTCGTGGCAGTCTGTTGTGCAATTTATTTATCCTCTTTACTAAATACTATGTCAAGCACAAAAATACTTTTTGAATTGTTTGCTGGTATCATGGACGTTGAGCTTATTCCAACCCTGTAATATGGCTTAAAGCTCTCGAAAATATTTTCAACGACTATCATTTGTCCGTAGGATTTACCAATTAAGAAGGGCGACTCACTTTTTCCAGAACTAGTATCTTTTAAAATGGGCTGTAACATATTTAGTAATCTTTCATACTCCATATCAACATTGTTTTTACTGGAATAGTAATACTTGCAATTTAAAAGCATAATATCTTTAAAGTCGGCTTCAGCTCCTTTTTCAGTTGACAGAGAAGTATTGCCCAAAAACAACAGAATCTTAATTGAATCAGGCTTTGAATTAATTTGACCTCTATTTGCAGTAATTCCTTTGAAAAAGGATGAGGGTTGTTAATTATTGAAAATAGAATCTGTTGAAACAAATCTTTTATCATTCAAAATTATATCACGAAGGTATTTACGAGATTTTTCGATAGGAAGATTGTAAAAAATTTGTTTAATTACCGGATGAATTTGTTCTGTTATGGTGTCCAATGTTTTTAAGTATTCTTTTTGAATACTAACATTTGAGTCAATAATTCCTTTTGCACATATTGTTAAGGAAAATAGAATTAATGTTAAAAGGTAAAGTGTCTGTTTCATAAAAAATTTTATATGTAAGCTTGCCATTATCGTTTTGGAGATAAAAGAAGCGCGGATTTGAAATTCGTTTCTATCCGATAACACTTATTAAAGATACAATGTTTGTCGACATTTTCAAAGAATAAATAATTGTCTTTCGCGAAGCGACCATTGCTCTTGTTAGTTCTTCCTTTTATCCAAGATTAACCGAAAACTGATAAACAAATAATGTACGTGCAGTTATTATTAAGCCCTGAATAATACTTAAGGATAATTCTTTCCAATTTTAAAAAGTGGTTGCCAATGCTTTTTAGTTTTTAAAGCATTGCATTCTTATCTAAGGGTTCATTCTCATATTTAATTGAACAAGTTAGACCCATTATGATTTTTAAAAATATTACAAGTGTGGGT
>JBILYL010000090.1:0-9169 GCA_044377775.1 Bacteroidia bacterium | reverse complement strand
GCTTTGAATATCTGGGACACAAAAGTTTTTGGATTGTTTTTTATAAAACTTAGTTTATAATCAATCACTTCTTTATCGATAACAGAAATTTTGTCAGAGATGATTTTAGCGGAGTCTTTATTGTTTTTTACTTTGTTGTATTCTTCGCGTAAGGGTTCAATTTGTTTTTGTTTGTTACTCATGAAGATCTGATATTCATAAAAAAATTTGTTTTCATCAGAGCCTTTTACCTTCATGTGTTTGATGTAGTCAACGGTGTCTGTTTCCAAAGAGAAATTCTGTCCATCATCCATAACAAAGTCGAAATATTTTTTGTTAGGAGGAACAAACAGATAAATTCCCTGAGGGTATTTTTCCGCAGCAGCAAAAATAACTTCTCCCTTCGCATTTGCTTTCGCTGAATCTTTGATGTAGTTCTTGTCGCCATAATAGCAAGCAAGTAAACACATCGAACCTTCTTTTAGTCCCTTGGATGTTATTTTGATGTTGCAGACTTGTGGGTCTGTTCCTGCAATAGAAATACTACTGAACAAAATCAGAAAAGCAGCGAGCGAAGTATTGA
This sequence comes from Bacteroidia bacterium, assembly GCA_044377775.1. Taxonomy (GTDB): domain Bacteria; phylum Bacteroidota; class Bacteroidia; order 2-12-FULL-35-15; family 2-12-FULL-35-15; genus 2-12-FULL-35-15. The sequence goes on along the minus strand of JBILYL010000090.1, from coordinate 8,607 downwards.
AAGCGTTCTTCATAGGATAAATTAAAATGTTGTTTTTATTTTTTTACAGACTTTATATCAATTTGCTTGTCTAAAAATTCGGTTTCAGCCGAAACGATCACTTGCCTTTCCGCAATTTTTACGCCACAATTTAAAGGATGGCAATAGATTTTTTTTGAAGTACCGTCCGGCATTGAAAAAGCCATTTCTGTACCCATGGTCAGAGGGCCTTCAAAGGTAAAGGGCGTTTCAAAATAATCCGCCAGTTCTACGTCCCAAATATGCCTTTGCTTACCTGCAAACATGATGTTTAAGGGGAATAAGGCTTCCGTTATTTCAATATAAATAAGATTGGTTGTTGGCTCATAGCAAATTTCTACAATCCCTTTCACTTTTGTCGTGTAATCCAGTTTGCCGGTTGTGACATTCACATCACAAATGAAATCAGCTTTGTTGGGGTGTAATTTGATGAGCGGATTGATTAATGTCCACTTATAACTTCCATCAATGAACATGAATGAATAATCCGATGTGCCTTTGATCTGACCGATAGCATTAAACATTTTGTTTAAAACAGATTCCTTAAGGACAACTATCAGATCCTGATTTTGCGCACGAACGCATTTTGTTCCTAAAAGTAAAATAGTAAAAAGAAGTATTTTTCCAGAAAAGCGCATAGCTCATTTAAAGTTTACTCAAAAATAGGGATTTATCCGAAATGAACAGTTTCTTTCCGCATCATGACTGAACTGAAAAAACGTTGAAGCAATTTTTTTTTTAGAATATTTATGGTTAAATTTGCTTTACAACTTAAAAACCCAAAAAATATAACGGATGAAAAAAATTTACTTTTTATTAGCTACATTCCTTTTAACGGGAAGCCTTTTGAAAGCTCAGGATACCTTGCTTTTTGAAGATTTTGAATTATCAAGATTTTACGATTCTGTTTTAATCGATTGCAATTTAACAAGTACAACACCTCCAGGGGTTGCTGGCGATGCCAATTGGTATTCAATGGATTCTGACGGAGATGTAGATGGATCTACCGCTGGTGGTCGTCCTGACGGCTGGTTTGCTGTTCAGCCTTTTTCTGTAGTGGATCAATACGAAACAGTATACGGTACTATCGCAGCTCCGGATACAAATACCGTTCTTGCTGCAAACTCATGGACAGTAAATTTGTTTCCTCAGGTAAACTGGTTGATCACTAGTAGTATTCAATTAGGTACTGCAGATACATTATTCTGGAAATCTGCACCATTCCAAACGCCTCGTTATTGCGATGGATACGAAGTTCGTTTATCTACTACAACAAATGCGGATAATACCGCAACCGGTTTTTTCTCTAATTTGTTATATACAGTTGCTGAAAACACCGCACTAGGAACAGATACAACTTATAGCACTTTTACTTTTTCTCCTCCAACGGGATTTATCCATGGATTAGATGGTAACAATATTGATTATGCCGGAACAGGTACTGCTCATAGAGGTCAATTGCGCCAGTTTTCAGTTCCTTTGAATGCGTATGCAAACATGGCCGTTTATATTGCTTTTCTTCATAACTCTACAGACGACAACTTGATCTCTATTGATGATGTGATGATCCGTGGTACACTTTCTACAATTGGTATCAATGAAAACAATGCAAGTGATCTTGGATTGAACTTGTTCCCAAATCCTGCTACTGATAATGTTCAGGTTAATTATACCTTAACTTCTGAAACAACTGTTACAATCAATTTGTATGATGTAACAGGAAAGTTGGTTGCAACAGATTCTAAAGGTGAACAAGCGAAAGGACGTCACTTTGCTCACATCAATACGAGTGATTTGGCAAAAGGTTTTTATACTGTTAAAGTATCAACAAACTCCGGACAAAGCACTTCTAAATTGATCGTAAGATAATTTTATAGGATTAGAAATAAAAATCCCGCTTCGTAATTTACGAAGCGGGATTTTTTTATTTTTAATTTGTCATTTCGATTTTCCCTTTTGTCAAGCGAAGGTGTAAAATGTCGAAGTATGTCATCTCGAGCGAAGTCGAGAGATTATTCTTCCTTGAACTCAGAAATAAAGTGAAATTTGATATCCGGGTTTTTCTCCTGAGCCATTTGTAATGCCCATGCTGATTCAGCTAAAAATACCGGACGGCCTTCTTTATCCGTAGCCATGTGATGTGCCTTTTCAAAAATAAACTCTTCCAGTTTTCTTTGATCTTTGCAACTCATCCAACATGCTTTATATAGTGAGATGTGTTCAAAATTACAAGAGGCGGAGTACTCGCTTTTTAAACGATGTTGGATCACTTCAAATTGTAATGCTCCAACCGTTCCTAATACCTTTCGATTGTCTGTTTTTTTTGTAAATAATTGTGCTACACCCTCGTCTGTCAACTGTTCTAATCCTTTGTTCAATTGTTTGGTTCGCAAAGGATCTGCATTTACTACATATTTAAATAACTCAGGAGAAAATTGGGGAATTCCTTTGAAATTCATTTTTTCTCCTTCGGTTAGCGTATCTCCGATCTTGAAATTGCTTGAATCGTATAATCCGATGATATCACCTGGAAAAGCTTCATCAACGATGTTTTTCTCTTGTGCCATGAACGCTGTAGGATTCGAGAACTTCATGTTTCTTCCTTCACGCACATGGTAGTAGTTTTTATTCCGTTCAAATTTTCCGGAAACAATTCTCAAAAATGCGATACGGTCGCGGTGTTTAGGATCCAAATTCGCATGGATCTTAAATACGAAACCACTGAAATTTTTATCTTCAGGTAGCACTTCTTTTGTATCTGTTGTTCTTCCTTTTGGACGTGGCGCTATTTCAATGAAGCTATCAAGCAATTCCCGAACTCCGAAATTATTTACAGCACTTCCGAAGAATACCGGTGAAACCATAGCTTCTGAGTATTCCTCGACATCAAATTTCGGGTATCCTGCTTCTAATAATTCAACATCACTTCTTAATGTATTGGCATAATCTTCACCAATCAATTTATCTAATGTTCCGTCTTTCAGATCTTTTATTTCAATTGAATTTTCCTCTGTCTGCTTTTCACCTGAATTAAAAAGTGTTAAACTTTTTTCATAAAGATTATAAACACCTTTAAATGTTTTTCCGATACTGATAGGCCAGCTTAATGGTCGAAGGTCGATCCGTAATTCTTTTTCTATTTCTTCCAATAGATCAAAAGGGTCTTTTCCTTCACGATCCATTTTATTGATAAAAACAATAACAGGTGTGCTTCGCATACGACAAACTTCTAATAGTTTACGTGTTTGAGGCTCAACACCTTTAGCGCAATCGATAAGCATTACAACACTATCTACGGCAGTCAGTGTTCGATATGTATCTTCAGCAAAATCCTCATGCCCTGGTGTATCCAATAAGTTTATTTTTATGCCTTTGTATTCAAAACCCATTACAGAGGTTGCAACGGAAATTCCACGCTGACGTTCGATCTCCATAAAGTCGGAGGTCGTGTGTTTCTTTATTTTATTTGATTTTACAGCACCTGCAGTTTGGATGGCGCCACCGAATAGCAATAGCTTTTCTGTCAATGTAGTTTTACCTGCATCGGGGTGGGCGATAATGCCAAATGTTCTGCGTCTGTCTATTTCTTCTTTAATTGTCATTCTGTTAATTAATGCTGCTTTGTTATTGTTCGAAATTTATGATAATGTACCCAAAATAAAAAACCCTATCCTGCATATGCGGGAAAGGGTCTTTTCAAAAATGTTGTGAAATTATTGTTTTTTCTCAGCGATACGAGCTGCTTTACCAGTCAATTCACGTAAGTAATATAAACGGGCTCTGCGAACAACACCCACTTTGTTTACCACAATACTATCAATGTATGGTGAATTTACAGGGAATACACGTTCAACACCAATACTGTTGCTCATTTTTCTTACTGTGAAAGATTCTGTTGAACCAGCTCCTTTGCGTTGAATTACAACACCTTGGTATTGCTGAACACGCTCTTTTTCACCTTCTTTAATTTTATAGTTTACTGTAACAGTATCACCTGCTTTAAATTTCGGGTGGTTTGCTTTTACAGATAATTGATCTTCTACGAATTTTAATAATGTGCTCATAACTCTTTGTTTTATAGTAAATTAAACAGTTCTTCCTCCAAAAAGGATTGCAAATATAGGATTTTTTTAGAATAGAAATGCAAATAGTGAAAAATATTTGTGTTTTTAGCAAAAAAAGGGATGAATTTTGTTGATTCAGAAGCCTTCAGCTTCGTCTTTTCTTATTTCAACAGATCCGGTCTTCGTTCCTTTGTTCTCAGTAGGCTTTGTTCATGGCGCCAGTTTTCAATATTGGCAGTGTGTCCGGATAGTAATATTTCAGGTACTTTCATCCCATTATAATCAGCCGGACGGGTATACACCGGTGGTGCTAATAAATTGTCCTGAAAAGAATCTGTTAAAGCGGATGTTTCATCAGACATCGCACCCGGGATGAGGCGGATGATGCTATCACTGATAACAGCGGCTGCTAATTCCCCACCTGACAATACATAATCTCCGATAGAAATTTCTTTGGTAATAAAATGGTCGCGTACCCGTTGGTCAACTCCTTTATAATGTCCACAGAGAATAATAATGTTTTTTAATGTTGACAAATGATTTGACATCTTTTGGTTCAGTAGTTCTCCGTCAGGTGAGGTATAGATCACTTCGTCATAGGCACGTTCTGCCTTTAATGCATTGATACAATTCGCGATTGGCTCAATCCCCATTACCATGCCGGCTCCACCGCCAAAAGCGTAATCATCCACACTTTTTTGTTTTTGAGTAGAGTAGTCGCGGAGGTTTATTAAATTCACTTCCACCAATCCTTTGTCGATCGCTCGTTTCAGAATGCTGTGTTGAAAAGGACTCTCCAATAATTGGGGTAAAACGGTTATAATATCTATTCGCATAAGGCAAAGGTAATTAATGTGCTCCTTACTTGATGTGCCCAAAGGCGTATTTTTGTTTATCCAATCCGAAAAGGCTATTGGACATAAAATTTAAACCTTTATATTTGTAGTTCATTCAGAACATTTAATTTGATTTATTATGACAACTATCCGACATAACTGGACCGCAGAAGAAATATTAGATATTTATAATATGCCATTGTTGGATCTAGTATACAAGGCGCAAACCATTCATCGTGAATTTAACGAAGCAAGTGAAGTACAGGTAAGTTCTTTGTTATCCATAAAAACCGGTGGTTGTGCTGAAGATTGCAGCTACTGTCCGCAAGCAGCCCGTTATAATACGGGTATTGAGGTGCATAAATTAATGACAGTATCGCAAGTGAGTGAAGCTGCAGATAAGGCAAAAGAAGGTGGAGCATCCCGCTTGTGTATGGGTGCTGCATGGCGCGAAGTTCGCGATAATAGTGACTTCGACCGTGTGCTGGATATGGTAAAAACAGTTAATGAAAAAGGACTGGAAGTTTGTTGTACATTGGGTATGCTTACCGAAAGTCAGGCTCAAAAGCTTGCTGATGCCGGCTTGTATGCCTACAATCACAATATTGATACATCTGAAGAAAGTTATAAGAAAATCATTACCACCCGTAACTTTGACGATCGTTTAAATACAATAAAAAATGTCCGTAAGGCAAAAGTTTCAGTTTGTTCGGGTGGGATCATTGGTTTGGGTGAAACAACTGAAGACCGAGTGAACATGTTAAAAACACTTTCATCAATGGAAGTGCATCCTGAATCTGTGCCTATTAATGCACTTGTTCCTGTTGCGGGCACACCCTTAGAAAATCAACCATTAGTTCCTATTTGGGACATGGTTCGTATGATCGCTACAACACGTATCGTTATTCCCAAGACAGTAGTCCGTTTATCGGCAGGCAGAACACAAATGAGTTTGGAAGGACAAGCATTGTGTTTTATGGCCGGTGCAAATTCAATTTTCGCAGGGGATAAATTATTAACCACCCCGAATCCTGATTTTAATACCGATATGGAAATGTTTAAATTGTTCGGTTTGACTCCCCGCAAGGCGTTTAAAGGAACAACACAACCTGTCTCAAAAATTAAATCAAAGGAAGTTGAGTCGATCTAAATTTTCTGCTGATCAGTTTCTATTTAATACGCTGCAAAAAAGAAAGGAGCAAAATGCGCTGCGGAAGTTGATTCAACCCGATGGTCTTTCTGATTTTTGCAGTAATGATTATCTTGGTTTTGCCGGATCAGCAAAATTTTCTCAAAACATTGAAAAGGCCTGTTCGAAATTAATTGAGTCGAACGGATCAGGCGGCTCCCGTCTGCTGGCAGGGAATTCTTCTTATGCAGAAAATCTGGAATCATATATCGCAAAGTTTCATAATGCTCCTTCCGGATTAATCTATAATTCCGGTTATGATGCTAACGTGGGATTATTGTCCGCAATAGGACAAAAAGGAAATACTATTATTTATGATGAGTTGATCCATGCATCTGTTCATGATGGCATGAAGCTTTCTGCCGCAACTACCTATTTATTTAAACACAACGATTTAGGTCATCTGGAAGAACGGCTGAAGATTGCAGAAGGGGTTATTTATGTTGCGGTTGAAAGTATATATTCAATGGATGGTGATCAGGCTCCGTTAAAGGAAATAGTCCGCTTGTGCAAAAAATATGAGGCCAATCTGATTGTTGATGAAGCTCACGCTACGGGTATCACGGCCAATAAAGGAAAAGGAAGGGTGCAAGAATTGAAGTTGGAAAATGAAATATTTGCAAGGGTACATACCTTTGGAAAAGGCTTGGGATGCCACGGAGCGGTTGTTCTGGGAAGCGAACTCCTTCGTGATTTTTTGATCAATTTTTCCCGCTCTTTTATTTATACGACCGCTTTGCCCATCAGAAGTTTAGTCGCGATCCATGAAGCATACCAATTGCTTATTAAGAGTGAATCCGAAATTACACGGCTTCATAAACATATTGATACATTTAAAAAGCATCTTTCAAAAAAAGTAACACTTTTTCTGATTCCCAGTAATAGTCCAATTCAGTGTTTGATAGTTGGAGGGAATGATGCTGTAAAAAAAATTGCGCTTCAGCTCCAGCTTAACGGGTTTGATGTCAGACCGATTCTAAATCCAACAGTTCAAAAAGGAAAAGAACGTTTACGGATCTGTATTCATTCTTTTAATACCGGAAAAGAAATAAAAGAATTGTGTTCCCTCCTAAATGAATATTTTGAAAATAAAAAATAATGCTTAGGTAACTAAAATGTTATATTTTCGTTCAAAAGTATAATACTCAGAAAAATTTATGCGAAAGATATTTATTACCGGAATAGGAACAGACGTTGGTAAAACGGTTGTATCCTCAGTTCTTGTTGAAGCCCTCAAAGCAGATTATTGGAAGCCTGTTCAAACGGGAAGTTTTTTCTCTACAGATACTGCTAAAGTTCAAAAGTGGGTAAGTAATCCCGACAGTAAGTTTCACCCCGAAGGATACTTATTAAAGCAATATATGTCGCCACATGCTGCTGCCGAACTGGAAGGTATCGATATTGGATTAGCCGGACTTAATATGCCCGAATCCACTAATTCTACTTTGATTATGGAAGGCGCAGGTGGTTTGATGGTTCCTTTGAACCGTAAGGAATTTATGGTGGATATGATCAGCAAATTTGATGCGGAGGTGATTCTTGTAATTCAGAATTATTTAGGAAGTATCAATCACTCTTTATTGTCGATTGATGTTTTGAAAGGAAGAAAACTGAATATCCTGGGAATAATTTTTAACGGCCCTCCACACCAATTGTCAGAGGATATTATTGTTGACTATAGCGGATTGAAAGTTTTGGGGCGCATCAATAAAGAAAAAGATTTGAATGCAGAGGTGATTTCCCGCTACGCGAAAGAATTTGAATATTTAAAATAGTTTTTTTTCGAATAGAACTTCATAAAATAATCCCATCAAAATGTCTATTTTTGATGGGATTATTAATTATGACAATACAGGAAAGAGATCAACAGGCCGTATGGCATCCCTTTACGCAATTAAAAAATGAACGAAAGCCGATTGCTATTGTACGGGGAGATGGTGCATATTTTTATGATGATAAGGGAACACGTTTTATCGATGGAATTGCATCCTGGTGGGTAAATGTTCACGGGCATTCCCATCCTTATTTGGCTAAGAAAGTTTCGGATCAGTTGCAAACGCTTGAGCATGCGATCTTTTCAGGCTTCACCCATGAGCCGGCAGTTCAGCTGGCGGAAAGATTACTAAAGCGTTTACCGGAAAATCAATCAAAAATATTTTATTCAGACAATGGTTCCACTTCTGTTGAGGTGGCCATGAAAATGGCTTTTCAATATTGGAGCAATATCAATCGACCTAAAACAAAGATCATTGCCCTCGAAAATGCTTATCATGGAGATACATTTGGGGGGATGAGTGTTGGTGCAAGAAATGCGTTTAATCTTCCCTTTTCGAAATTGTTGTTTGATGTAATTCACATTCCCGTTCCTGTAAAAGGGAAAGAACAAGAGTGCTTGACGGAGTTAAATAAAGCATTGATGCAGGATGATGTTGCTGCATTTATTTTTGAACCATTAATTCAGGGTGCAGGTGGAATGGTGATGTATTCTTCGGAAGTGCTG
>JBILYL010000088.1:0-9183 GCA_044377775.1 Bacteroidia bacterium | reverse complement strand
CCAGCTCTAAAATTTCGGAAGTGTTTTCACGCATTTCCAAATTGTCTTCGATTAAAAGTATTGTTTTTATCATAGGATTAAACTTGTTACAAAGGTATAGCAAACTGTTAAGTGAAAAAACTGATGATAATCATATTTCTGCAATGACTTTTATCATAAAGGCTGATTAAATTTATTAACAAATGAAATACAAATAGCACACTAATTAATTGTCGGGCTCAACATGAATAAGTACGTCAACTACTTCAGGAAACTCGATCAATAGGTGATCTTTTAAACGATGAGCAATTTCATGCCCTTCTTTCACCGTAAGATCGGCATTTACCTCAATGTGCAAGTCAATAAAAAAACGCATTCCGGCTTTCCTAACGAAACATTTTTCAGTATTGATAACACCGTCCACTTTTCCGGATACAATACGGATCTTATCAATAAGTTCATCATAAAAGTGTTCATCCATAACTTCTCCTAATGCGGGGCGGAAAATAAGATAGCTATTAAATAGAATAGCAAAAGATGCAACCAGAGCAGCCCAATCATCGGCCGATTCATAACCTTTTCCGAGTGTAATGGCAATCAGAATACCAATAAAAGCCGTTAGAGAAGTAATCGCATCACTACGATGGTGCCAAGCATCTGCTTTCAAAGACGAACTGTTTGTCTGTTTACTTTTTGCGAGTACAATACGATAAAATATTTCTTTAATTATGATTATTCCACCCAAAAAAATCAATGTATACGATTTCGGCAGTTCATGAGGTGTTTGTATATTTTGAATACTTTCATAAGCAATTATAGAAGCAGAGGCAACTAAAAAGCCAACCACCATAAAGGTAACAAGTGGCTCCGCTCTTCCATGACCATAGGGATGATTCTTGTCAGCCGGTTTACTTGAATATTTCAGTCCGAATAAAACAAGGAGAGAAGAAAAGATATCAGTAGTCGATTCGATCGCATCTGCTATTAAAGCATATGAATTTCCGAAATAACCGATAATACCCTTTGCTAAAGCAAGAATCGTATTACCGACAATACTAAAATATGTTGTTTTTACAGCCTGTTCTTCGTGCGTAAGCATAGAAGTTAATATGAAATTGTCTAATTATTTTTAATTGGAATTATTACAACAAAGGTTGTCCCGATATTTAGCTTACTAACAAACGATATTTCACCTTCAAGCAATTCGACATATTTTTTCACAATATTCAAACCCAATCCGGTTCCTTGGATATTTCCTGCATTCTGAGCCCTAAAAAAACGCTCAAATAAAAGAGGTTGATCACTTTCCGGAATACCTATACCATTGTCTTTAATAGTTATCCGAATGTTACCTGAAATTTCATTATCGGTAGTAAACAAGATCTCTTTGCCTTCGAGTGAATATTTAATAGCATTGGATAAAAGATTTATAAAAACATTCTTCAGCAATTGCTTATCCATCTTAATCACGGGATCACTTCCATTGTGCTGGTAGATGATTGTTTGTCCTTCTTTGAGCATCGCCTTCATCTCATCGGAAATATCATTAGAAAACTTTACAATATTTATTTCCTGAGGATTATTTCGGATCCCTCCTTCTTCAAATCGGCTAAGAGATAAGAAATCATTCAAAATCTCGGTAAGATTATTTACAGAAGATTTTATACGATTAATATGCTTAAAACGTTTATCTGCTTCTTCCGTAAGATTGTATTTCGAAATCAATGAAACAGAGGATAAAATAGTAGCCAAAGGAGTTCTGAACTCATGAGAAGCGGTGGTTACAAAACGGGATTTCAGCTCATTTAATTCCTTCTCTTTTTCAAGCGCTCTCATCAACTCCTGTTTTGAAACAGCAAGTTTATTAATCGCCTGAGCCAATTCCTCTGTTCGCTCTTCAACTCTATTCTCCAATTCGATGTTCAGATTCCGGATTTCTTCATGTGCTTTTTTGATTTCAACATCCTGTATCTTACGTTCAGTGATATCAATAATAAAACTCATAATAAAATCACCGGCACTGGTCTTGAAATTACTCAGACTAATTTCAACAGAAAACTCTGAACCATCTTTTCTAAGTGCATAAAGATCCATTCCAATTCCCATAGATCTCGGATGTGGATTTTCTGCATATTTTTCACGTGTACTAGCGTGATTTCCGGTATAACGTTTAGGAATTAAGGTTTCAATTACAGAGCCTACCAATTCATCTTTATCATAACCAAAAAGCTTTTCAGCAATAGGATTAACCATGATAATGATACCTTTCTTATCAGATACAATAATCCCCTCAGTAGCGTGTTTAAACAACGCATCTAACATTTCTATTTCCTTGAGCATCGGAAGATCCTTTTCAATTGGTGTTTTCATACAAATATAGCCATGATTAAGAAAATTAAGCAACAATAGGCTATTAAATTTTCAATCAATATGACTTCCATCATATAAAAAACCTTAAAAAAATCAACAATTTCAGCACATCCCAACAATATCAATAAATCCAGGGCTATTTCAACAAAAAAAATGAAAAATATAAACCTAAGCGATGTCATATATAAAAATGACCTTTCTCATAACCCATTCGGCAAAAAAGGAACAATTTTACTTCATAATAATAAATCAAAAACTATGGAAACAAAAGGACTGTACCAATTACATGAAGAGCACAAACAATGGCTAAACAATTTAAACTTTTATAAGGATGAAATTGCCATTATGCAAAACAGGATTGCAGAAATTGCTGCAAAAAATTCCTCAAAAGAAGTATTGGCGAATGTGGAACATTTCCAAAATCAGCTGATTGTTCAAAAAGAGCAAATGGATATATTATCACATGAGATTAAATTGCACGAACAATCATTAGAAAAAGAAGTAAATAAAAATGAAACGGCTATTGACCATCGTAAGTTCCCGAGTCATCCAGAAGAAGCTGAAAAAATAAAAACATTTGATACAATGTTCGATTTATTAAGAAAAGAATTAAATGTATTTCTTTCAAAAAACATGTAATAGTATCATAATTAAAAATCAGCAATTTGATTAAATTAAGGAGATGAAACAGAAAATAAGATTTACAAACAAGAGTAAAACACAATTTTACAATACTTTAAAAGAACGTGTTGATCAATACTTTGTAGATAATAATATTTCACCCTATGCGAATGTCACAATGGTTTTCAAAACCATTGTGATGCTTTCGCTGTATTTCATTCCTTTAGCATTGATCTATTCGCACACATTAAATATCTGGGGAATGTGGCTCTGTTCGGCAATTATGGGAATAGGTCTAGCAGGAATCGGAATGGGAATAATGCACGATGCGAATCACGATGCTTATTCATCCAACAAAACATTAAATAAGATCATTGCTTTTGCGCTAACGATAGGCGGAGGTGATAACCGAAATTGGAAAACACAGCACAACATACTTCATCATACGTATACCAATATTTATGAATATGACAAAGACATTGACAACAAAGTAATTATGCGTTTCTCTCCTGCCGGAAAACGCAAAGCGATCCAACGCTTTCAAGTCATATATGTCTTTTTCTTTTATGCGATCATGTCTTTGTATTGGACAACGGCAAAAGATATTGTACAATATATACAATTTAACAAAGAAGGTTTACACCGCGATAGTAAATTACAAAAAGTGATTACACTGTTCACCCTTTTATTCTGGAAGGCTGTTTATTTCAGTTATATCATTGTATTACCAATCGTTTTCCTACATATTTCTTGGGTACATGTATTAATCGGTTTCTTAACCTTGCATACAATAGCCGGCTTAATTTTAAGCATCGTATTCCAATTGGCGCATGTTGTTGAAGGAACAAAATTTCCTATGCCTGATGAAAAAGGAAACATTGAAAATGAATGGGCCATTCATCAGATGGAAACAACTGCTGATTTTTCCAGAAACAATTGGTTGATAACGTATTATGTAGGAGGACTAAATTTCCAAACGGAACACCATCTATTCCCAAGAATTTGCCATGTTCATTACCCTGAAATTGCTCCGATAGTAGAAGCAACTGCTAAAGAATTCGGAATCTCTTATATCTATAATGAAACGATAGGTAAAGCATTCAAGTCTCACATGAATGTCATTTCAAAGTTGGGAAATTCGTAAATCAGAAAAAATATTTATACATCCTTTTTTGTATAAAAACTGTGATCAATTTTCCTCTGAAACAATTGGAAGTTTCTTCATAATTACAAGTCCAATTGCAATTAACGAGACAACCTTTACGGCATCAAATAGTATATACCAAACGTGTGGAGATTCACGCTCAGGAATTTTACCCGCAATTAACAATAAGGCACGTTCATCCAAAACGGGCAACAGCCAGAAACATTCAAGTATCAATAAAAAAAGTACCACTGCAAAAAGTGAATTAACAATGAAGGTGAATTTAGACTTTACCATTAAAATCACCAGGAGCGTACCGAAAACAATCTCAATTTTATTGAAAGCCTGAAAAACATGACGACCAACATCCAAACCAACTGCCAGCGTTAAACTCGGAGCGGTAAATTTTACAGGCGCTTCTAAGAATGAAATACCTAAAATCATTCCTGCCCAGATAAAACATAATAATACAGTATAGACCCGATTATTTTTCATTTAAACAACACTACTGAATAGTTGAGATTGCGGTTTATTATCTAAAAGTCGTGCATCAAAAGCCATACATACATTACGTATAAAAGCACGCGATGTTTTTTTAATTTTCACAGAGGATTCGTCAAACTCAATCAGCTTATCTTTTTCCATTTCCGCTAAAAGTTTTACAGCTCTAAATATAGATGAGGATTGAGAAGACGGATTACTCCAATCGGTTTTAAATTTACACATTAAATTTAGAATATGCTGACGAATGATCAGGTCTTCGGAAGTAAGAAAATGGCCTTTAATAATTGGCAAAACACCTTTATTTATTTTTTCATAGTACGCTTCCACCTTCTTTTCATTTTGTCCGTATGCATTCCAGGTATCACTAATTGACGAAACGCCAAGTCCGACCATCAACTTTGTATAAGAATGAGTATATCCCATAAAATTCCGGTGCAACTTCCCTTTTTCGGATGCTTTATACAAGGTATCCGATTTCAAGGAAAAATGATCCATCCCTATTTCCACATATCCACACTCAGCAAATTTCTCTTTGCCTATTTCATATAAGGCTCTTTTCTCTTCATCCACAGGTAAGTCGAGTTCCGTAAACTTACGTTGCCCAGGTTTGATCCATGGCACATGCGCGTAGCTGTAGAAAGCGATTCGATCAGGCAGCAGTAAATTCACTTTATTGATCGTATCAATTACACTTTTCCGGGTTTGGAGCGGCAAACCGTAGATAAGATCAAAATTGATGGATGTATATCCGATATTTCTGGCTTGATTCACTACTTTTTCAACACTTTCAAAACTTTGAACACGGTTTACGATCTCTTGCACTTTAGGATCAAAATCCTGTATACCCAAACTCAGTCTCTTAAATCCAAGCTCAAACAAGGTTTTTAAGTGTTGATAGGTTGTATTATTCGGATGTGCTTCAAAACTAAATTCGGCATCATTACAAACAATAGCTTCCGACAAAACACCTTCGATCAATACTTTTAAATTGTCTGGTGAAAAAAAGGTAGGTGTACCTCCACCCAAATGAATTTCTTTGATACGTGGTTTGTCCTTAAACAAATTGAGATACAATTTCCATTCCTTAAGAACAGCTTGAAGATACACTGGCTCAACAGAATGATTTTTTGTTATCCGCGTATTGCATCCACAGTAGGTGCATAAACTTTCACAGAATGGCAAATGAATATAAATGGATATACCATCCGAAGCATTGGTTTCATCAAACGTGCATTTAACAGCATGTTCCCAATCAGGCAGTTCAGGAACATCTGTATCCCAGTATGGGACTGTTGGATAACTGGTGTACCTCGGTCCGGCTACATTATATTTTTTGATCAGATTCATATGTTATAAATTATCATCCGCATACCATTCGGCATAAGAAGTTGGCGTTTCACGTAATTTTAAATGATGTAATTGAATATCATCCGGCAACTGTTTTTTAATCCGGATAGCGATATCAATGAGCATATTCTCGCAGGTGGGTTGATAATCAACCAATACAAGCTTATTAAACAATGAATTATTAAGTGCTAAATTTTTGTGCTCCGAACCTCCATTTAAAATAGTTGCATGATCAAGGCTCTCAACAATTGGTTTGACAATAGATTTAAGATCTGTAAAGTCCATGATCATTCCTTTTTTTGAATTTCCCTGTGTAATGATAGGTTTCCCTTTTACTGTAACGGAAAGTTGATACGAGTGTCCATGAATATTTTTACAGGGACCATCGTATCCAAACAATGCATGCGCCATTTCGAAATTAAATTCCTTCGTTATTCGAATTATATTCATCTATTGTGCTTCTATTAATTCGGGGTGTTTTTCTTTTACAAGATTAATTCCACCTGTTACATTGAGTACGTTTTCAAATCCATTCCGTTTTAGTATCGAGCAAGCGATCATTGAACGATAACCACTTACACAATAAACTACGATCGTTTTATTTTTGTCAAGTTCAATCATTTTTTGATTCAATTCATGAAGAGAAATGTGAACAGATTCTTTGATTTTTGCCGTTTCTACTTCAGAAGATCTTCTTACATCCAAAATTGTAACTGTAGCATTCGCAAGTTTCAAATCAAGACTTTCAAATCCAACAGAACTAATTGTATCCGTTTTCCCTTTCCATGCGCCCATATCTGCAACGTATCCTTTCACGTTTTCAAATCCGATTCTAGCCAAGCGTGTAATCACTTCTTTTTCTCTTCCTTTATCGGCAACGATTACAAGAGGTTGTTCTATACTTATCAATGTACCTACCCAAATAGCAAATTGCCCGTCCAGACCAATATTAACGGCACCGGCAATACAACAAGAAGAAAATTCATCAGAAGAACGGGTATCCAAAACCATGGCACCGTTAGCCAATTCGTTTTCAATATCCTCAGAAGAAAGTGCTTTTAAGCATTTTTCATAAACCGAATCAAGGTTTTGGTATCCGTTGATATTAATCTGTGCATCTTTAAAGAAATAAGCAGGAACGGGAGGCTGATCGCTTGTAACGATCCTCACAAATTCATCTTTGCTAATATTTCCAAGGGCATAATTAAATTTTTTCTGCTCCCCGATTGTCGACATTGTTTCTTTCCCAAGATTTTTACCACAAGCAGAACCTGCTCCGTGTCCGGGATATACAATTACTGAATCAGACAATTTTTTAATCTTGTTTTCAAGTGAATCAAAAAGCATCGCTCCTAAAGTTTCTTTACTGAGGTTTCCACTCATTAGATCCGGGCGTCCTACATCTCCTATAAACAAGGTATCACCGCTAAAAAGTGCATACGGTAAATCCTGTTCATCGATCGCTAAAAAACAAGATGACTCAATTGTATGTCCGGGTGTATGAAGTACCTGAATTTTTATTTTTCCCAACTGAATCAATTCAGCATCTTTTGCAATAAATGCGCTGTATTTTGGTGCCGCATTAGGACCGAAAACAATAATTGCGTCCGT
Organism: Bacteroidia bacterium; assembly: GCA_044377775.1. Classification (GTDB taxonomy): domain Bacteria; phylum Bacteroidota; class Bacteroidia; order 2-12-FULL-35-15; family 2-12-FULL-35-15; genus 2-12-FULL-35-15. The sequence goes on along the minus strand of JBILYL010000088.1, from coordinate 1,607 downwards.
TTTAGAAGCAAGATCAAGATGACCGGAAACAAAATCAGCATGAAAATGCGAATTTAAAATATATTTTATTTTGGCATTTCTTTTTTTTGCGATATCCATATAGATATCAATATCACGCATTGGATCAACGATAGCAACAAGTCCTTCTGATTCGATATAATACGAAGCCTGTGCTAAACAGTTTGTATAAATTTGCTCTATGTACATGGTTGTGTTTTTAAGTTAATTTCCGTTTGTAGTTCATTTATAAAAGAATCTAAAGTTCCTTGTTTGACATGCGGCATAATTACTATTTTATACCACTTGGGGGTATGTTCATAGCTGTCCGAAACCAAATGATATTTTTTTGCAAGTGCATCAGGGATAAAACTACTTTTTATAGCAATAATATTTAAGTGTTGATTTCTAAAATAGAACACATTCAAAGCATCTAATTTTGAACACAACCGTTCAGCTTTATCATTTAATTGCTGCATTTTCAGCTTCCACCCTTCTGATCCGTGAATCTGCAAAATCATCCATACTGCAACAGCGTTGGCACCAGAACGGCTTCCACACAATGTATAATCTTTTCCAGGAACATATTGCGCTTCATTGGTGCAAACATATTCCATGTATCCTTTCCGGATCAGAAATATTCCAGTACCATATGGTGATTGCAACATTTTATGACCATCAATAGTAATAGAATTAATGTGTGGATTTTGAAAATTAAATTTATTCTCCGGATTTGTAAATGGATAAATAAAACCTCCAAATGCGGCATCGATATGCAATTTAAAAGACAACTCTTCAGAAACAAAGTATTCTGTAATGGAAGAAATATCATCAACAGAACCAAACATCGTTGTCGAAAGATTCAGAACAACTATAAAATGTTTTTTTCTATTTATTTGTGCAGCTTTTATTTTCCTGGACAATTCATCAAGTTTTATCTTTCTTGTATTTTCTTCAACACTCAAAACAATTGAAGCAAGGTTCAACAGATTAGCACCTTTGGGCATGGAATAGTGGCTATCTTCAGAATAAACGATAGCAATATCATCGACCGAAGCATTTTTTTCTTTCATAAAATAATTACGATAGATCCACAACGCCTGAATATTTGCTTCCGTTCCTCCAGAAGCAACATATCCATCTTGTCCTTGAGAGTCACCACCAAATATTTCTTCAGCACACATTCGGATTAAATCGATCTCAATATTCTGAGTCCCTTTAAAAACGTCCTCGTGATCCTGTTCAGTTAAGGTATGACAACCGATGTGATTAGGATTAGCTATGAGAGTAGATAAAAATGGAGCGTCATCTAAAAAGGGTGCATCATCATAAAATGTCTCTCTGTCGAGATAGGTTCCTGGCAACCCCAGAATATTTGTTGAGTCATAGCTGGAATTTTCATTTAAAGCATTAAAAACAATGCGTTTAATATCATCATGACTATGTCTCTTCCAATACATCTTATTTATGACAACATTTAGAACATTTAGGAGCAGTAGAAGACATTTCAGGGCTTACATAAGGAATACCTAAATTTAATCCTCTGAGAATTAATAGCAATGCCATAAAAACTACAAATACAGGAACCGCTTTATTGATTCTTGATCTGA
>JBILYL010000340.1:0-3066 GCA_044377775.1 Bacteroidia bacterium | reverse complement strand
ATTACTGATCATCACATTGGTGTATTGCGCAGATAGAGTCGCTGCGAAAAGAGAGATGATTGATATAAAAATTATTTTTTTCATTTTAATGATTTTTAATTTACGTCATCGAGGAATAACGTTCAATAAAATAAACGCTGTCATCAGATAGAAAATTGACTCTTTTTTAAAAACTGAACACTTGCTTCAATCTGAGTATACATAATGATATCTTCATCAACAAAGGGTACATTTTTTCTGAAATCGGCAAGCACTTTCTGAATTGCAGTTGAAGAATTTAAAGGTTTTCTGAACTCGATCGCTTGTGCGGCATTGAACAACTCGATCGCTAAGATGCGCTGTAAATTCTCCACTACTTTAAAACATTTTGTCGCAGCGTTTGAACCCATCGACACATGATCTTCTTGTCCGTTTGAACTAACAATTGAATCAACAGAAGCAGGAGAACACAATTGTTTATTCTGACTAACGATACTCGCAGCAGTATATTGAGGAATCATAAATCCGGAATTCAATCCCGGCTTCGCAACTAAAAATGGAGGCAAACCACGTAACCCTGCAATCAACTGATATGTTCTTCTTTCAGAAATATTTCCTAATTCAGCCAAAGCGATTGCTAAAAAATCAAGTGCCAAAGCCAAAGGTTGTCCATGAAAATTTCCACCGGAAATAATTTCATCCTCATCAGGAAAAACGGTAGGGTTATCAGTAACGGAATTAATTTCTGTCAAGAAAACATTTTCTACATATTCAATTGCATCCTTTGAAGCACCATGAACTTGAGGGATGCAACGGAATGAATAGGGATCCTGAACATGTTCTTTTTCACGTTTTATAATTTCACTTCCTTCTAACAGCTTACGCATATTCGCAGCAGTTTTTATTTGCCCTTTATGCGGCCGGATAGAATGTATATGTGGTTTAAAAGGATCGATACGACCATCGAAGGCATCCAAAGATACTGCACTGATCACATCCGCAGCAATGTTTAATTTTTTTGTTTGCAGTAAACACCAAACACCGTATGCGCTCATAAATTGAGTTCCATTCAGCAAGGCCAAGCCTTCTTTAGATTTTAAAGCAACGGACTTTAAATTCAATTGTGTTAAGGCATCGGCAGCGGATTGTTTTTTTCCATTGTAAAACACCTCACCCAATCCCAACAAAGGCAAACACATGTGCGCTAAAGGAGACAGGTCACCGGAAGCACCTAAGGAACCTTGTTGATATACAACAGGTAAAACATCGTTGTTAAAAAAATCAACCAGGCGTTCAACGGTTTGTAATTGCACTCCGGATCTACCGTAAGACAATGCTTGTATCTTAAGTAGCAACATTAATTTCACCACTTCATTCGGCACTTCATCTCCGGTTCCACAAGCATGGGACATCACTAAATTGGTTTGCAATTTCTCCAGATCCGCATCCGGAATCACAACATTACACAAAGAACCGAAACCGGTATTAATGCCGTAGATCGGTCCTTTCTGAGAAGCCATTTTTTTATCGAGGTAATCGCGACAAGCAGAGATATTGTTTTTTGCTTCGTCAGATAAAGTAAGCTTTTTGTTTCCGGAAATGATTTCTGAAATAGTATGAAGATCTAATGTTGAAGTCGTTATATTGTGCATAGTATTTATTTTGTTGTCAATGTAAAGATGTGTTAAGCTGTCAGGATTTTCCAGAAGGACAGTTTCGTTCCTCGCAAAGACGTTCTATTTTATTTTAATTTTTCAAGAATCTCATCTATTCCAAGTTCCTGTTTTTCTCCGGTAACAATGTTCTTTAATGTCAATACACCCTCTTTAACAGAAATGACAAAAGGAATTTTTTTAGATTCACCATAGGTAAACTGTTTTTTTGCATCCGCTTTTACATCCGGATAGATTTCAGAATTAATTCCTGCCTTACGCACCATTGCTAATAAAGGAAGAAGATCACGTTGATCTTTTTCGTTAAATGCAACAAATAACAATTTTGTAGATGCAGAAACAGTATCAGGATACAAATTCAATTCATTCAATACATCATAGATTCTATCTGCACCAAATGAAATTCCGACTCCACTCATATTCGGCAAACCGAAAATTCCTGTAAGATCATCATAACGACCGCCACCACAGATGCTGCTCGTTAATGTTCCCACATTTGCTTTCACTTCGAAGATCGCTCCGGTATAATAATTTAATCCGCGAGCCAGTGTGATATCTAATTCTACTTGTGCTGTATTTAATTTTAAGCTATCTACCGCCTTGAAAATATATTCTATTTCTTCAATTCCTTTTAATCCGATTTCTGAAGAAGCTAAAAGCGTTTTTAAGAAATTTACTTTTTCTAAAGTGGAGCCGGAAAATTCAATGAGCGGTTGCAACTTTTTAATGGCAATATCATTCACGCCATTCTCTTTCAACTCTTTGTTCACACCTTCAACACCTATTTTATCCAGTTTATCAATGGCAACCGTGATGGTTACGATCTTTTCTTTTTCACCGATCACTTCAGCGATACCACTTAATATTTTACGGTTGTTGATTTTAATTAAAACAGAAACATTCAAAGAAGTGAACACTTCATCAATCATCTGCGTTAATTCCACTTCATTGATGAGTGAATTACTTCCGATCACATCGGCATCACATTGATAAAATTCTCTGTAGCGACCTTTTTGGGGACGATCGGCACGCCAAACCGGTTGGATCTGATAGCGCTTGAACGGAAACGTAATTTCATTTTGGTGTTGAACAACGTAACGTGCAAAAGGAACAGTTAAATCGTATTTGAGTGCTTTTTCAGAAATGCTTACTAATATTTTTTTTGATAAATTTTCTGAATCAAAGGTTGATAGTTCATCAAGAGGAATCTCAACGCCATTAATTGTATCTGCTTTTTTGGGGTAGTTTATAAAACTTTCAGGATTAACGGAACTCAAATAATTACCACTATTCAATATCTTAAAGATCAGCTTATCACCCTCATCACCGTATTTACCCATGAGTGTAGACAGATTTTCCATTGCAGGCGTTTCAATAGGCAAATAGCCATACCGCTGAAACACTTTTTTGATGG
>JBILYL010000339.1:0-3068 GCA_044377775.1 Bacteroidia bacterium | reverse complement strand
ATGGCTTTGTTGTTAATAGGGAATTCAATGATTACTCCATCTTTTAAAATGGGTCTTTTGCTTAGGAGGGAAGTAGATAAATTTGTTTTTCCTTTATCTTTTAGTTCATTTGCGTATTTATCCCAAGCTGATTCGAGTTCAATTTGACTGACACTGCTTTTGGGCTGAGACGAGAAATTTTGTTCAATATTTTCCTCAGCCGGTTTGTCTGTTTTTTTTTCGCTGTTGAGATGTTGATTGATTGACGGACTTACCGTTTTTATGAATGGCTTTTTTACAAGCGTTGATGTTTCAACAATAGGAACTGCTTTTTGAACTGGAACAGGTTGGGTAGAAGTCGCGATTTCTGCAATTGGTTTGTTAACCGGGACGACTGAGCTAACAGCTGGTGAAGTTTGGGTTGCAGGAGATTTTATTTGTTGACTTATGTCATTTTTTTTTTCAGCCTCATTTCCAAAGGAATTGAGCGAGCAGAGCTGCATAAGTGATAACTCGACCTGGAGTCGGTGATTTTTACTCGACTTATAATTGATATCCGTTTTGTTTAGTATCGTAAGTCCTTTTATTAAAAGTGCTAACGAACATTTGCCGGATTGTTCTTTGTATTTATCTCTGATGTTTGCACCAACTTCCAGGAGTTGAATTGTTTCGGAATCTTTGCTTACCAGCAAATTTCTGAAATGGTCTCCCATGCCCGCAACAAAATTATGGCCATCAAAACCATTGTTTAAAATTTCATTAAAGAGAAGAAGTGAACCGGATATGTTTTCATTTAAAATAGCATCCGTAACCTTGAAATAATAGTCGTAATCGAGGATATTTAAATTGTCGATTACGTCTTTGTAAGTAAGATTGTTTCCTGCAAAACTTACAATCTGATCGAATATTGAACATGCGTCACGCAGCGCTCCATCTGCCTTTTGAGCAATGATGTGCAAGGCATCTTTTTCTGCTGTAATGTTTTCGCTGTTTGCGATGAATGCTAAATGATTCGCGATGTCTTCAATCTGAATTCTATTGAAGTCAAAAATCTGGCAGCGGGAAAGGATTGTAGGGATTATTTTATGCTTCTCAGTAGTCGCTAAAATAAATATGGCATGTTTCGGGGGCTCTTCAAGTGTTTTCAAAAAGGCGTTGAAGGCCTGATTAGAAAGCATGTGAACCTCATCGATGATATAAACTTTATGAGTTCCTAATTGAGGGGCATATCTTACCTGATCAACCAAATTGCGGATGTCATCTACCGAATTGTTAGAAGCGGCATCTAATTCAGAAACATTAAGTGAAGCACCGCTATTGAACGATTCGCAAGATTCACATTTGTCACATGCTTCAGTGTTTTCAGAGCGGTTGGTACAATTTATCGTTTTTGCTAGGATACGTGCGCAGGTTGTTTTCCCGACACCACGCGGACCGCAGAAAAGAAAAGCTTGCGCTAAATGTCCTGTTTTTATCGCATTTTTTAATGTATTGGTAATATGCGCCTGACCTACAACCGTGTTAAAGGTTGCCGGGCGGTATTTACGAGCCGATACAATAAAATTGTCCATAGTTTATTTCACAAAACTAAGTATTAAAATGTAAAATCAATGAAATGTTTAAAAGTTGTGTTTTGGTTGATAAATTTCGTCCGGACACCTTCGGATTAAAAGTAGGAATGCCTGATTTTTGAATCAGAGCGAAGGTTTTGTGCTTCTTCCCGGTTTTTTAACGCTCGTTTTCATCACTTTCTGACCTTTTTCTTTGGTGAAAAGTCAAAATTTGCTATCTTTGCGTCCCTTTTAGAAAAAAGGTACAATAAATTATTAACCAAATAAATTACAAAACAATGCTAAAACATTATGAAACCGTCTTCATTATGACTCCCGTTTTGTCTGAAGAACAGGCAAAGGAGACGGTAAGTAAGTACAAAAAGTTACTTACAGACAATGGTTGCAAAATTGTAACCGAAAATGCTTGGGGCCTGCGTAAATTGCAGTATCCAATTCAAAAGAAAACAACTGGTTTCTACCATTTGTTTGAATTTCAAGCTCCTGCTAATTTTATTGCTGAACTTGAAGTTGCTTACAAACGTGATGAGCGCTTGTTACGCTTCTTAACAGTTGCTTTAGATAAGCATGCAGTTGCATATAGCTTAAAAAGCAGAAACAAAGCAAAAGTAGTAGCTTAATTCATTCATTTAAATCATTAAAAAAATGGCAGACAATTCAGAAATCAGATATCTTGCGCCTCCTACAGTGGACGTTAAGAAAAAGAAATACTGTCGCTTCAAAAAAAGCGGTATTAAGTATATCGATTACAAGGACCCTCAATTTTTGTTGAAGTTCATTAATGAACAAGGTAAAATTTTACCTCGCAGATTAACAGGTACATCAGTTAAATATCAACGTAAAGTTTCTAAAGCAGTTAAGCGTGCTCGTCATTTAGCTTTATTGCCTTATGTTGCTGATATGTTAAAATAAGTAGTAAGACATGGAAGTAATTTTAAAACAGGACGTTAAAAACCTTGGATACAAGGATGACGTTGTAAGTGTAAAACCTGGTTACGGAAGAAATTTTTTGATTCCGAAAAACCTTGCAGAAATGGCTACTGTTGCATCTAAAAAGATGTTGACAGAAACAGTAAAACAACGCTCTTTCAAAGAACAAAAAGTGAAAGCTGCTGCTGAAGTTACTGCTGCTAAATTGAAAGATCTTGTTATTAAGGTTGGTGCTAAAGTTGGTGAGTCCGGAAAAATTTTCGGGTCAGTTACTTCAGTTCAATTGGCTGATGCAATTAAAAAATTAGGTTACGATGTGGATCGTAAAAATATCACAATGAGCGAAGATGGTGTTAAAACTATTGGAACCTATACTGCTGATGTTCGTTTTCACAAAGATGTAGTTGGAGCCGTTACTTTTGAAGTAGTTCAAGAGTAATTCTATCCCCGATTTTAAAAAGGCAATTCAATGTTTTTGAATTGCCTTTTTTTTTGATGTTTTTTTCTCTTTTTCCTTCTTGGAATTTTTTTTCATTTTTTAAAATTATAGTTATGACCGATTTGACAATTAAAGATGCGCAACAAAAG
>JBILYL010000337.1:0-3071 GCA_044377775.1 Bacteroidia bacterium | reverse complement strand
TATGAAGATCAGAATGATGAAGGTCCATAATTTTTCCGACCGCATCGTTTTGTACAAGGATGCATTTTGCTGCGCTCTGTTTTTTATCTCGAAGTTGTCACCTAATAAAAGTGCTATTTCTTTCACGATCTTTCCTTCATCGCTGCCCTTTTTTATTCCCAACTCAACAGATGTTACTTCATTCGTATAGTCAAGTAATTCACGTGCTTTTTCAATGCTCATGATCGTATAGGTGTAGTCAAACTCATCTAGGTTTACAAAAAAAGTTCCTGCCGGATATGCTTTTAACTCGTTCAAGCCGTCTTCCGGATTTAATGAACTTGTTTTCCCGCGTTTGGGTGCATAAATAGAAATGAGAGTTGAAAGATCGTTTGGTCGTGTTTGTAAAATAGTGCTGATGCCTTTCCCGATCACAATATTGTTTTTTGAAATGTTGAAATCACCTTCTGAAACAAGGGTGTCGATTCTGCTCATTTTTCTGAAATCGGAACTCACTCCTTTGATCGTTGCGATACATTGCTTGTCTTCGTATTTTAATAAGGCATTTCCTTCAACAATTTCTGTAAAATAGGCAATGCCTTCTATTTTTTTTAATGATTGAAATGCAATGGAATTCGGGTCAAATGTTTTGCCTTGTTTGATCGTGATTTCTAAATCGGGATCAAAGGAATTGTAGAATGACTGTACCAGATTTGTAAGTCCGTTAAATGTAGAAAGAACGATTACCAATGCCAGCGTACCAATACAAATTCCTGTTATCGAAATGCCGGAAATGATATTGATGGCATTGTGCGATTTTTTTGAGATCAGGTATCGTTTTGCTATGAAGAAAGGAAGATTCAAGTTCTGTTAATGGGTTTATTTTAGTTTATGGTTAACCGTACAATCTGTTTTATGTTTTCCACTAATTTTTCTACCAATCGCTGATATACCTGTCTGCCCCATTTACTTCATTATTTTTTCAGAAGCTCATCGATGCGCATGGCATAATCCAACGAGTCGTCATGAAAAAATACGAGATTGGGAATAATACGCACTTGCTTCTTGATGCGGTCAGAAAGTTTAGTTCGTATTTCTTTAGTATGTACCTGAATCAGTTTTAAAAGTTCCTTATTATCCGGCACATTAAATAAACTTACATATACTTTCGCGATACCTAAATCAGGACTTACCCTTACTTGTGTAACAGTGATAAGCGCATTGCCGAATAATAAACGGGTTTCTCTCTGAAAGATTTCACCAAGTTCTTTTTGTATTAATCTTGATACTTTTAACTGTCGTGTAGAATCCATATTTAACTTAATTTAGGACTTCAAAATTAACAATTAAACAGCTACAAATAGTATATTTGCACATTATTAGTTATTTAAACGTCAGATGAGAAAATTTTTCGGTGTTCTCCGTTATGTAAAAGGGTATTGGCGTTACGCTATCTGGAACATCGTTTTCAATATTTTATCTGTTATCTTTTCCCTCTTCTCTATCGCTTTAATGTTCCCCTTTTTGAAGGTTTTGTTTTCAAACGATCCCAATCAGATCTATGATATTGTAGCAAAAGGTAAGCCTGTATTTTCTCTTTCTGCCGATGGGGTAGTGGATACCATCAATTTTATTATGGCCGAAGCGACTGTTGCCAATGGTAAGTTAGTGGTGCTGGTGTGGATCTGTCTTTTTATTGTTGCAACTATTTTTCTTAAAAATGTTTCCCGCTATTTTGCCATGTACTTTTTAGCTCCTATCCGCAATGGTGTCGTTCGCGATATGAGAAATAAATTATTCAATAAAACACTCGATCTTCCTTTATCTTATTACTCTGACGAACGTAAAGGGGATATTATTTCCCGTATGACCACGGATGTGCAGGAGATAGAATGGAGTATCATGCAATCGCTGGAAATGATCTTTCGTGAGCCGCTTACCATCGTTGTTTTTTTGGTAATGATGTTCGGTATCAGTGCCAAATTATCGCTCGTGGCTTTTGTTCTGTTGCCTATCACCGCTTTGTTGATCGGGCAGATCGGTAAAAGTTTAAAACGCTCTGCGACAAAAGGGAAAGAAAAAATGGGACTGCTCTTGTCTATAATGGATGAAACGCTAGGTGGCTTAAGGATCATTAAGGGCTTCAATGCCGAAAAAAATGCCGCTGAAAAATTCCGTAAAGAAAATCAACTCTATACCAATATCTCGATAAAAATGTACCGGAAAGTGGATTTGGCTTCTCCCTTGAGCGAATTTCTTGGCGTTTCCGTGCTGGTGGTTATTCTTTACTTAGGTGGAAAAATGGTTATTGTGGATCATTCAATGGACGGTGCCTTGCTGATTATGTACCTGGTTATGTTCTCACAGTTGCTGACTCCCGCAAAATCTTTTACTAGTGCGTATTACAGTGTTCAAAAAGGATTGGCTTCTTCTGAACGCATCGATAAAATATTGGATGCCGAAGTAACCATAAAAGACGGTCCTCATCCCATATCAATTACAAAATTTGAGAAAGAGATCGAATACAAAAATGTTTCTTTTGCCTACCGTGAGGGAGAAGTTGGCTGGGTTTTGAATGATATCAATTTGAAAATTGAAAAAGGAAAAACAATTGCTCTTGTTGGTCAATCCGGATCGGGAAAAACAACGTTGGCGGATATGCTGCCTCGCTTCTATGATCCTACAAAAGGTGAAATTCTGATTGATGGTGTTTCGATCAAGGATGCAAAAATTACTGACGTTCGCGCATTAATGGGTATTGTTACGCAGGAATCGATTTTGTTTAATGATACCGTTTACAATAACATTGCTTTTGGAATGGAGAACGTGACGGAGGAAAAGGTGATCGAAGCGGCAAAAATTGCCAATGCACATGAGTTTATCATTAAAATGCAGGACGGATACCAAACAAATATCGGTGATCGTGGAAGTAAAATGTCCGGTGGACAACGCCAGCGCATGAGTATTGCCCGTGCCGTGCTTAAAAATCCTCCGATTTTAATTCTTGATGAAGCAACTTCCGCTCTAGATACAGAAAGTGAACGTTTGGTGCAGGATGCCTTATCTAATTTGATGAAAAACCGTACCTCAGT
>JBILYL010000338.1:0-3071 GCA_044377775.1 Bacteroidia bacterium | reverse complement strand
TCCGATTGCTCTAGATGGTATTTTTAGTTTATCTGTTATTATGCTTCTTTTTGTTGCGGGAATGGAAGTTCAGTTGTCTTTAGTCCTTAAGCAAGGAAAGGTGGCAGTATATACGAGTTTGTTTAGTATGGTTATCCCTTTTTTTACAGGCTTTGCTGTTGCCTGGTTTTTTCCTGAAATATTTTCAATCAGTAATGAACATGGTCCGAAATTATTATTTGCATTGTTTTTTGGTACCGCTTTGTCAATTTCCGCTTTACCTGTTATCGCAAGAATTCTGATGGATATGAATTTGTTTAAAACAAATATCGGGATGGTTATTATCGCATCCGCTATGTTTAATGATTTGCTTGGCTGGCTCATTTTCTCTTTTGTATTAAGTCTAACACATACGAATGATGGCGAACATCTTAGTTTGTGGTATACTATAATTTATATTATCGGTTTTGGATTATTCATGCTAACGATCGGTAAAAAAATAATTGATAAAACATTGCCTTGGATGCAAACCAAATTATCCTGGCCGGGAGGCGTTCTTTCAATTTCTTTGGGTATTTGTTTATTGTCGGCTGCATTCACAGAAGCGATTAATATTCATGCCATATTAGGTGCTTTTATTGCCGGTATCGCTTTTGGTGATAGTGTTCATCTTCGTGAACAAGCCCGTGAAATCATTCATCAGTTTGTTACCAACTTTTTTGCTCCATTATTTTTTGTTTCTATTGGTTTGAAAATAAATTTCATTGAAAATTTTGATCCACTGATCGTGTCGATTGTTTTAGTTCTTGCTTTTGTAGGTAAAGTATTGGGTGCAACTATTGGTGCGCGCATAGGAGGGATGAGTAAGAATCATTCCCTCGCAGTTGGATTTGGTATGAATGCTCGTGGAGCGATGGAAATAATTCTTGGAACACTTGCTTTAAATGCCGGATTGATTTCTAAACCGATCTTTGTTGCTCTTGTAATTATGGCTTTAGTTACCAGTCTTACGAGCGGGCCATTGATGAAAAAATTTATAGATTAGAAATAAATGTTAGGATTAAAATTACCAACGGACCCTCGCTGGGTAAATATTGTTGAATCGAATATTGATGAGATTCTTACTGACCACGCATGGTGTGAGCAAAAAGCGGCAACCAACGCATTGTCTCTTATCATAAATAATCCGAATTATCCTGAATTGGTTTCCGCTCTTTTGGGAATTGTAAAAGAAGAGGTGGAGCATTTTGAAATGGTACACAATCTGATTCTTGCAAGAGGTAAAGTATTGGGCATCGAACGCAAAGATAATTATGTAAATGAATTATATAAATTCATGCAAAAAGGGGGAAGTAGAAAGTCTTCATTGGTGGACCGCTTACTTTTTTCAGCAATGATCGAAGCAAGGAGTTGCGAAAGATTCAGAGTGCTTTCCGAGAACATTAAAGATGTTGAGTTGGCGAAATTTTATCGTGATCTGATGATCAGCGAAGCCGGACACTATACAACATTTATTGGTTTTGCAAGAAAATATGGGGATGATATAGATATCGATAAGCGTTGGAAAGATTGGCTGGAATACGAAGCGTCAATCATTACAAAATACGGAAAAGATACTACCGTTCACGGCTAATCGTTCTTATCCGATCATCATTTTTGATTTCCAGGATTCCGGTATCAATATGGTTTGATTTGTTTTGTAATTAAAGCAAACTATAATAGCTAATCCTCTAGCTAATTCAACTTCAACTCCGTTTTCTGATTTAACGATTGAGCAACTCATGTCAAAACTTTTGGTGCCCATTTTTGAAACCCATGTGTAAACAAAAACCTTGTCTTCCAATAAGATGGGCTGTTTGTACTCCATTTCAATTTTTGCCAAAATAACGCCTTCATTTACCCAATCAATTTTAATGTTGTCAGCAGCAAATGCATCAAAATAATCTACACGTGCTAATTCAAAATAGGTTACATGGTTTGCGTTATTTACATGTCCGAGTTTGTCAATGTCTTTAAATCGGATTTGAATCGGTGTTTTGTGTTTGAAAGGCTGTTCTGACATAATTTATATTTTCAATCAGTTTTTTGTGTAAAATTTACGTTGACCCAGGATCAAAATTTCGTTTCCTCGTTCTCCAAGTAATTCGGTCACGTAAATTATTTTTGGTTTTATGCCCAATAGTTTTTCGATTTCCTCTTTTTGTATTGCGCTGTTAAATCCTTGTATCGAATGCAACATCAGATTGTCATTGATGTAGTAGCTGAAGATATATGAACTTATAACCACCTTATCAGGTGCGTTAATTGTAATCGATGAAATGTCTTTTATTTGTTCAAACGTTAGTGTGTCGGAATATATATTGGAAAGACCAATATTATTGTTTGTATGGTACGGATCATTTTGAGCAAATGAATGACTTGCACTTGCAACAAAAAAGATACAACAGAAAATAAATTTAGCGCTTTTCATGATTTTATTTTTCATCGAGTTGTTCGTAAATAGAATTATTACTTTTGAATTCGGGAACAAGTTCCTTCATTTTTTTTACGATTGATTGGTTGTTTTGTTTGCTGAAGAGCTCTATCAATTGACCTATAGATGCCGCTATGCTTTCGAAGTCATATTCCTTCACCTTAGCGATCATGATCTGTTTGTGATGTGTAGGTATTGTGTTTTCATGATCAGCAAGTAATTCTTCATACAGTTTTTCTCCAGGTCGCAATCCCGTATACGTTATACTGATGTCCTTATCAAGAGTCAAGCCCGATAGTTTGATCATTTTTTTAGCAAGATCAACGATTTTAACCGATTCACCCATGTCGAAAATGAAAATTTCACCTCCATTTCCCATTGCGCCTGCTTCCAGAACCAATTGACAGGCTTCAGGAATGGTCATAAAAAAGCGTGTGATATCGGGATGAGTGATTGTGATCGGTCCGCCATTTTCAATTTGCTGGCGAAAGCGGGGAATGACTGATCCATTGGATCCGAGAACATTTCCAAAACGTGTTGTAATAAATTTTGTGTTTGATTTTTTACTCAGCGACTGTGTGTAGATCTCTGCTATGCGCTTGCTGGCTCCCATCACATT
>JBILYL010000087.1:0-9246 GCA_044377775.1 Bacteroidia bacterium | reverse complement strand
CCAAGGAACTCCTTACTTTAATATGTATGGTGGAGAATTAGAATTTAAGTTAATGAGCATGATGCAGTACGATGCTTCAACCATCGGGAATCATGACTTTGATAATGGTTTAGATGGATTGGTAAAACAACTGCCGCATGCAAACTTTCCATTCATAAATTGCAACTATGATTTTTCTGATACGCCTCTTTCCGGCAAAACAATTCCACATAAAATATATTTTAAAGATGGTATTAAGATTGGTGTTTTCGGATTAGGAATAGAATTGGATGGGCTCGTGGATAAACGAATGTCAGGAAATACAAAATATCTGGATCCTATTGAAAAGGCTGCAGAGTCGGCACATTTTCTTAAAAATGAACAGAAATGTGATCTGGTTATTTGTTTGTCGCACTTAGGATATAAGTATGAAAATAAAAAAGTTAGTGATGTTGTTTTAGCAAAACAATCAAAAAACATTGATATTATTTTAGGTGCACATACGCATACATTCCTTGATACACCAGTGTCTTACAAAAATAGTGATGATAAAGAAGTATTGGTTGCGCAAGTAGGATGGGCAGGGATCAGACTGGGAAGGATCGATTATTTGTTCGAGAAGAAAAGTAAAAAAATGGTTTCTGAAGGGTACTCTATAAAAATTTCCAATAAGTCAATAGGTATATGAAAATATTTTTAACTTTTTTTTCATTATAAATGATGTAACTAAGGTAAAGTTCTATATATTTACAGCGTAATACCCGAAAACAGGGGTTTTAATCGAGGCTAAACAAAAAGTTCAACATATATAATTACGGATTTAGAATGGAGAAAGCATTTACAAAAGTATGGGAGAGTTGTCTGGGGATAATTAAAGACAATGTAAGTTCACAAAGTTTTAAAACATGGTTCGAGCCAATTAAACCTATCAAGTTAAGCGCTAACGTTTTAACAATACAAGTACCTAGTCAGTTTTTCTACGAATGGTTAGAAGAACACTATATTACCTTATTAAAGAAAACAATAAAAAAAGAATTAGGTACTGAAGGACGCTTGGAGTACAGTATTATTATGGAGAATAACTATAATAACAGTTCTAAACCTTACACTGTAAAAATACCAACAAACAACAAAAAAGAATTAAAAAATCCTTCTGTTTCAATGCCAATTGATTTAAATCAAAATAGCATTCGCAACCCCTTCATTATCCCAGGATTAAAAAAAGTAAATGTAGAATCTCAATTAAATTCTAATTATTCTTTTGAAAATTTAGTTGAAGGAGATTGCAACCGTTTGGCTCGCTCTGCAGGTTTTGCAGTAGCTAACAAACCGGGCGGAACGGCATTTAACCCTTTATTGATCTATGGTGGTGTTGGTCTAGGTAAAACACACTTAGCACATGCGATCGGAATTCAGATAAAAAATGAATTTCCTAACAAAACGGTTTTATACGTTTCCTCTGAAAAATTTACGCAACAATACATCGATTCTGTTCGAAATAACAACCAGAATGATTTCGTTCATTTTTATCAAATGATTGATGTTCTGATCATTGATGATGTTCAATATTTCGCAGGTAAAGAAAAAACACAAGATGTATTCTTCCACATTTTCAACCACTTACACCAAACAGGTAAACAATTAGTTTTAACTGCTGATAAAGCACCTGTTGAATTGCAAGGATTTGAACAACGACTATTATCTCGTTTTAAGTGGGGCTTAGCGGCTGATCTTCAAACACCTGGTCTAGAAACTCGAATTGCTATCCTAGAGAAAAAGGTTTATGCAGACGGACTAGATCTTCCAAAAGAAGTTATTGAGTATTTAGCATACAGTATCACAACCAACGTTCGTGAATTGGAAGGCGCTCTTATTTCATTGTTGGCACAATCCTCAATGAACAAAAAAGCGATCACACTGGAACTTGCAAAACAAATGATTGACAAGTTTGTGAAAAATACTGCTCGCGAAGTGTCTATCGATTATATCCAAAAAGTAGTTTGTGATTATTTTGATCTTCCAATAGAATTATTGAAATCAAAAACCCGTAAACGTGAAGTTGTTCAAGCTCGTCAAATTGCAATGTATTTTGCAAAAAGTATGACAAAATCATCACTTGCAACTATCGGACTGCATTGTGGTGGCAAGGATCACGCAACTGTTCTGCATGCATGCCGTACTGTCAACAACTTAATGGATACTGATAAGCGTTTCAAAAACTACATTGAAGAACTAAACAAAAAGATAAGCATACAATAAAAAGTTCAAAACTCTCTAATTAAAAAATAGGAATCAGTTCATCTGATTCCTATTTTTGTTTTAAACCAACCCCACATGAAACCTTTCATTTTTCATAATAGGCTTCCACTCTGCTTTATTGTATTTCTTCTGGTCTCTTCTTCTATGACCTCTAATGCTCAGCTATTCAATTTCAGAAACTACTCTCTGGAAGATGGATTGTCACAGTCTGAAATAAATTGCATCTACGAAGATTCAAGAGGATATCTATGGATCGGAACTTCCGGTGGTGGATTGTGTCGGTTTGACGGGAAAGAATTTAAGACGTATGAAGAAAAAGATGGTCTTTGCGGACAAATAATTACATCTGTTTCAGAAGGTATAAATCAATCCCTCATTATCGGAAATCAAAATGGTGCTTTGTGTAAATTTAACGGAAAATCATTTTCATCGTTAGAGACCGGCAACAAAAAAAAGTTTGATGATGATGCCGTAAAATTCATTGTAACAGACGATAATAAGAATACCATTATTGCTAAAAATAACCAGATAATCAAATACACTGGTAAAAGTTTTGAAACACTTCCCATCAAAGGAGATACATTAAAAACTTTTATTGTTAACTGTTTTAAAAAAGATAGCAGAAATATTATTTGGATCGGAACAAACAAAGGATTACTTGTATTAAAGAATCAAACGCTCATTCGTGTGAATGATATGGAGTATATCAGTAATTCCAATATTACCTCCCTTTCCGAAGATACGGATGGGAATATCTGGGCCGTTGAAAACGATTTTAATTTATATAAAATTAAAATTATCGGGCCGTCTCATTATCAGGTAAAAGCAAACAAAATTGATTCGATTCCTGTACCGTCAGAAACAAAAATCAATGCAATTCATTTTGATCATAAAAATCAATTGTGGATCGCCACTCAGAATAAAGGTGTATATAAATTTTCTAACAATGCTTTAATCAATTTCAATCAAACAAACGGTTTACCTGTAGACAATGCCAGAAATATATTTGAAGACATCTCCGGTAATCTTTGGATTGGAACAAGTGGCGGAGGATTGGTCAAATTTACAAATCAGGCATTTACCTATTTTGATAATCTTGCAGGGTTCAGAGAAAAAGATATTTTCACAATCAGTGCCGACAAAAAAGGAAATGTATGGATCGGTACAAGTTTACACGGCATATATAAATATGATGGAAAAAACGTAACAAATATATCTAAGACAAGCAAAATCGGTGAAACGGAGGCACGTTCCATTTTCTCCGATTCGAAAGGGAATGTGTGGATCGGGACAACAAAAGGATTAACCCTTTACGATGGCACTTTCCACACCATCGATATTCCCGGTTGTGAAAACATCCGCGCTATTTTTGAAGATAAGATTGGAAATATCTGGATAGGAACAAGAGGAAATGGAGCATTTATATACAATGGAAAAGAGTTCAGGCAGATCGGTTCAACAGAAGGTTTAGATAATAAAAATGTATATTCTTTTGTACAGGACAGAAACGGGAAAATATGGATGGGCACTGGTGGTGGTGTATTTATTTATAGTGATGGAAAAATAATAAAACACTATTCAGATACGGATGGCCTTTGCAATGCTTATGCCGGAAGCATGGTGATCGATAAGTTCGGAACCATCTGGGTGGGAACCGACAATTGTGTTGCCAGATTTGATGGCAATAAATTTAACAGTATAACTACAAAAGAAGGTTTAACATCAGGCACTGTTTATCTTATTAACACTGATAATTATGGGAATATCTGGGTAGGAACAAATAAGGGTTTGGATAAAATTACGCTGAATGAAAAAGGAGAAATATCATCTATCCGTAATTACGGAAAAGACGAAGGTTTTAAAGGGATTGAATGTAATTCTCGAGCAACGTGCATCGATCAGGATGGCTGCTTGTGGTTTGGCACTATTAAAGGCGCAATAAAGTTTGACCCGAAAGAAGAGTTGATCAAAAAAGCAGAAGTTCCAAAATTAAATATTACAAATGTAAAATTGTTTTATGATGCTGTTGACTGGAAACTCTTTTCAGATACATTGTCTGATTGGTTCAATCTACCCATCAATCTTATATTAGCCCATGATGAAAATCATTTGACTTTTGATTTCACTGCAATATCAAAAACATTGCCTGAAGGAATAAAATATAGTTTTATTTTAGAAGGATTTGATAAAGAATGGAGCCCGTACGATCAATTAACAGCAACAACATACTCTAATCTTCCTCCAGGGAAATACCGTTTTCTTGTAAAGGCTTCCTCCAAAGCAGGTATAGAAACCGAACAGCCTCAATCTTTTTCTTTCGAAATAAAAGCACCCTTCTGGACTACTTGGTGGTTTACGATTCTTTGTGTTTTAGGCCTTGTCGGTGCGATCTACGGTTACAATCAATACCGCAAACGAAAACACGAACTCTATCTTGAAAGACTAGAGAAAATTATTAAACAACGAACTGCGGAGATAATTAAACAAAGGGATGAAAATGAAATTCTTTTAAAGGAAGTACACCATCGTGTAAAAAACAATTTGCAGATCATTAACAGTCTGATAAATATTCAGTCTGATTATGTAAATGATCCGAAAGCATCTGAGTTGTTCAGAGAAATAAGAAACAGGATCAGAACGATATCGCTTGTACATGAAAAGTTATATAAATCAACCGATTATGGCAATATCAATGTAAAGGAATACATAAATATGCTGGTTGAAAACTTAATTGAGACCTACAGCATCAACAAAGAAGTTAACCTTAAATTGGATTTGGAAGTACAGCACTTTAATTTAAATACAATTATTCCTTTAGGGTTATTACTCAACGAGATCATTTCTAATTCCTTTAAATACGCTTTTTCAGAGATCGAAAACGGACAGATTGAAATTGAACTGCATAAGTCAAATGTATCTGATGAATATACGTTGATCATTGGCGATAATGGAAAAGGTTATGACCAGAAGCTGCTGAATTCTGAAAATTCAACATTGGGATTGGAATTGATAAAAATATTAGCCAGCCAGCTAAATGGTTCTATCGAGCGGATTGAAAAACCGGGGACATTCTATATTTTGAAATTCAACCCATTAAAAAATTAAGCGCTGATGTCAAAAGTTTTAATGGTATGCTTAGGTAATATTTGCCGGTCTCCACTTGCTGAAGGTATTTTAAGAGAAAAAACAAAAGAGTACAGTAGGGATATTATTATTGACTCCGCAGGAACGTCAAACTATCATATCGGTGCTCAGCCGGACAATCGAACCATTGCGAACGCAATGACACATGGTGTTGATGTATCACAATTAAAAGCACGGCAGTTTACTGTCTCCGATTTTGATGATTTTGACCACATCTATGTAATGGACAGTTCCAATTATTCTGATGTGATCTCACTTGCAAGAAACGAAGCGGACAAAAAAAAAGTCGCACTACTTTTAAACTGTTTATATCCCAATTCAAACATGTCGGTTCCCGATCCTTATTTTGGCGGTGAACAAGGATTTGAAAATGTATTTATACTTCTCGATAACGCCTGTGAGGTAATTGCAGGATCATTAATAAATCGGATTGATTCCAAATAACTAATTTATGACAATAACAGAAAAAGGAATTTTATATCTTATTCCAACCACTCTTGGAGATACTTCGGAAACAGCAGATGTAATTCCCGTTAAAATAAATCAAATCATTAATACAATTGATGAATATATTGTTGAGAATGAGAAAACGGCAAGGCATTATCTTAAAAAGATCGGCATAAAAAAACCTTTACAAGAGATTATTTTACATCCACTTAATCAGCATACTGGATCGGTTGATCTTTCCAGTTACCTGAAATCGATTTCAATCGGAAAAAATATTGGCGTTATCTCCGAAGCGGGATGCCCCGGTGTTGCTGATCCCGGATCAGAAGTTGTACGATTAGCACATGCAAACAATATCAAGGTTGTTCCTTTGGTTGGCCCCTCTTCTATTCTTTTAGCATTAATGGCTTCTGGCTTTAATGGTCAATCATTTACATTTAACGGATATCTCCCGAAAGAAAGAAGTGAACGCATTAAAAAGATAAAAGAACTCGAAAAAATTGCTGTTCAGAAAAGTCAGACTCAATTATTCATTGAAACGCCTTACAGGAATATGCACATTCTGGATGATGTGCTTAGTAATTGTGAAGGGAAAACACGTTTGTGTATCGCCTGCGACATAACCCTGCCTACCGAATTCATTAAAACAAAAAGTATTGGCGAATGGAAAAAGCAGATTCCAGATATAGCAAAACGGCCAACAATCTTTCTGATCTATAAGTAATAGAAATTACAATTTCAATGCTTTCGCATGTCGGGATGATTTTGCCGGATTCCAGCTATCGTTATAAGATGCCTTAAAGAACATTTCCTGGAAATAGGCGGTTGTTCTTACCACTCTCAAGAAATATCCGAAATAAAATACCATTAATGGAAGGTAGATCATAAAATATGCAACGGACTCATTCTTGCGGTCGCGGAAAGGAGAGAAAACAAGGAATTTTAAAATATTGTTTGCGGTGTATAGCAATATGTTCATTGGAAGAATAAAAAACAACTGAGATCCAAAATTAATGATCATGTCTCCGATATAAAAATACCATTTGATATTCAGGATAAGATTATAGGTAATATTTTCAACGAACGAAATAAAATTTGACCAACGAAAAGAATCGTTCGGATAAAAAACATCCCTATGTTTTCTTAATCGAAAACGGATCAATGATTTATCCCAGCGTAATCGTTGCTTGATAAGTTTTTTAAAGGTATTCGGAACATTCGTCTGGCAAACTGCTGAGGGTTCAAAATGTATCTTATATCCCAATTTTCGAATTTTAACCGTTATGTCACCATCCAAGCCAGGACCAATATCCCAGCCACCCAAACGGTCGAGTGCTTCTTTTTTAAATGCTCCGAATGCACCTGAAATAACACGATAGATACCTAATTCACTGGAAGCGATACGTCCAACGGATATCGTATCCATATATTCAATTGCCTGCAATGTTGCACATAAACTTTCCTTATAATTTCTTACTTGAACATTTCCTCCTATAGCGCCTATGTTTAAATCGTAATAAAAAGGAACCAAAATATTCTCTATCGCATCTCTGTCGTAAGAACAATCGGCATCGAGATGAATAATATATTGTCCGCGTGAATAGCGTAAACCTAAATTTGCAGCAGATGCTTTTCCTCCACGAACATCATTTCTGAAATAAGCATCAATAAAACCATTCTTTTTAAGACTTCTGCAGATCTCAGGTGTAGCATCATCGGATCCGTCATCAATAATGATCAGTTCGAAATTCTTATACGTTTGTTCTTTTAAGGAATTTGCAAGTTTATAGATATGCTGACCTTCATTCTTTCCGGGAACAATGATGGATACAAATGGCTGTTTCTCTAATAATGTAAGACGAGCATCCGCGATCCGGGATTTACGGAAAATACTGGTAAATTTCCATAATAAGAGTGTGGTGATCTCAATAAGGAAAAATCGAAAAAATTCAAAAATAAAAAAGAACCAGAACATTCTGAAGAGCTTTGCAGCATCTACAGATGTAGCATAATTATAAAACTCATCAATAAAGCGCATTATTCAAACAAATCTTTGGTTAATTCCTGCAACTGAATTTCAGCTTTCGAATTCGTATTCAGAATTTTTGCTTTGTGGATCACTTTTACATCAAAACCATTAAAGTTTGTTTTAATTGCCTTTTCGATCAGAATACTTAATTCCATCAATTGCTGCTCTGCCTTCATCGCATCTGCATTAATTAAGCCTAGGTATAAGGTCGAGGAATTTTCGAATGCAATAAAATCTGATGGTTTTATGTTTTCACGAATCATATTTACCAGATCCTCGAGCAAGTTTTTTTCGGCTTTTTTACCGATCTTGTTATACAATTCAAATATATTCTCAAAATTCACCAGAGCGATACTTGTTTTTTGAGAAGGATTTGCTTTTACGCGTTCCAATTCATAATGCAACATAATTTTAAATGTTGACATATTGATCGTTCCAAAAATATCTTCAACTTCTTGTCCGGAAGACAAAAACCCGTTTGTTGCTGCAGATCTTCCTTTTTTTGTCAATTTATAGACATTAATAGATTTTGGGATCAGATACTGAACCTCTACATCTTGTGAACAAGAAATGCACTTTGCCTTCACAAAGAAATCCTGAAAATTATTGTCGCAGCTATTACAGTGGTGAATAATAGCGGGTTTATCATAATCCACACCAATATGGCGAAGATCTTTATTACACTTCGGACAAGTAAGTGTGTTGTCTATTGCATTTTTAAAATCGGATATCGGACCGATAAACGCACATGGGAAATGATGAACAAGATCTTCCGATTTTGAGTTGGAAGAATTACAATGAGGACAAACTTCACGGTAGCTTAGGAAGCCACTACTGCAGTGATTACATAAATAAATGCGCTCCTGAAAATCGGGCCAGATCAATCCTTCACGCTCAGCCCATTCGAAAATTTCTAGCACTTGCGCCTCTTCAGCATTATCGAAGTGAACAGATATTTCAGGAAAAGTATAGCCAATAATTGAATTTAAATCAACAAACGGTTTTAATGTTTTAAGGTCACGCGTGTACATGAAATTCAACACTTTTTTCATCGTTTGCGCTTCAAAAGATGGAATCAGTTGGAAATCAAGTTGAGTGGTTTTGAAAAATATTTGCTTAACAACTTCTGCAATTTCCTTGATCTGGTCATACGAATAAACAATTCCGTCATGCAAATAATTTAAAAAGGGGTCCTTCGACTCTTTGTAATTTATTAAAAAGATAGGCTTTAGGTAAAATTCAGGATTATAATGAGTACGGATTCTTTTAATTATGAATCTTGCAAATTCTGCATCTCTTGAATCAACAATAATAGCATCAAATCCCATCAAATGATCAATTTTGAGACTGGCATTACTATCTAATGTATAAAACAATAAATTTTCAAA
>JBILYL010000336.1:0-3087 GCA_044377775.1 Bacteroidia bacterium | reverse complement strand
AATCCGGAGGATGGAAAGATCCAGATTTCGTTACAAGAAAAGAAATCAAATGTGCGTGATTTTATTGTGATGCAAGCAATGATCTTTCCTTACATCAATATCCTTTGGATCGGATGCATCATCATGGCAATAGGTACAATCATGGCAATCGTTGAACGAATAAGAAGATCTTCTTAAAACAACAACTATTGAAACCGGAGATAAAAATAACGATTATTGGTGCAGGAAACCTTGCTACACAGCTGGGACTAACACTTTATAACGAAGGCTATTTTATTTCTCAGATATACAGCCGTAATCTCAAAAACGCGTCATTACTAGCTAAAAAAATAAAAGGAGAAGCTATTACCGACCTGAAAAAACTTTCTTCTGATTCTTCCATTTACATCATTGCAGTAAAAGATGATGCGATCGAATCTGTTGCCGGACAATTAAATTTTAAAGATAAAATAGTTGTTCATACTTCCGGGAGCATTCCTATCGATGTATTAAAACACTGTTCTAAAAATTATGGCGTTTTTTATCCTTTACAAACATTTTCGAAAGAGAAGTCGGTTGATTTCAAAACGATTCCTGTTTGCATTGAAGCGAATAACAGTAAAACGTCAACCACATTACAATACTTCGCAAAAAGCATCAGTGAAAATGTAAAAAAAGTAAATTCGGAGCAACGAAAGAAAATTCACCTTGCAGCCGTTTTTGCATGTAACTTCAGCAATTACATGTATGTTGTTGCAGAAAAGATTTTAAAAAAAGATAAATTATCCCTCGATCTGTTAAAGCCACTTATTGAAGAAACAGCCTCTAAAATTAAAAACTATTCGCCATCAGTTGTTCAAACAGGTCCAGCAATCCGCAACGATAAAAAAACAATGGTTGCACATATAAAATTGCTTTCTAAGGAAAAAGACTTGCAGAAAATATACACATTGCTTAGCGAGAGCATTAAAGGGATTTCTCCGCTTCGGTCGAAATGACAACGGACGGTCGAAATGACAACGGACGGTCGAAATGAGAATGAAGGTCGAAATGACAGAGGATAGTTCGAAATGACAAAAGGATTTCTCCACTGCGGCCGAAATGACAGAGGAAGGTCGAAATGAGAATTTGAGAATGTATGTTTAATAGAGTGCGGAGTACGGTCAATGTTTAATAGCGTGTGTGAAATGAAGGAAATTTAAGTGAAATAAAAAAGAATATAGTAAATTAGTAGCGATGGAAAATTTCAAAACAAAACTCACAAGAGTTAAAGCATTTATTTTTGATGTGGATGGGGTTCTTACCGATGGTTCGGTAACATTAATGCCTGACGGGGAGCAAGTAAGGGTGATGAACATAAAAGACGGTTATGCGCTGCAATTGGCCGTAAAAAAAGGATACAAAATTGCGATCATCTCTGGTGGCAAATCAGAAATGGTGCGCAAGAGATTACTTGGTTTAGGCATTACAGATATTTATTTAGGGGTACATACAAAAATTGATGTCTACAAAGAGTTAATTGAAATCTACAATATCTCTCCTGAAGAAATACTGTACATGGGGGATGATCTTCCCGACTATGAAGTGATGCAACGAATCGGGGTTCCGACATGTCCGAATGATTCCGCGGTGGAGATAAAAGATATATCCATTTATGTTTCCGATAAAAAAGGCGGAGAAGGTGCTGTTCGTGATGTTATTGAACAAGTGATGAGGGTTCAGGGGAACTGGTTCAGCAAAGAAGGTTTTGTTTGGTAAGTACCGACAAAAAAAGCGTATAAAAATAATGATAGAATTAATTTCTCACTAGAAATAACAACGTTTAGCAAGTAGTTTATGATTGCATTTTTAAAATTAATCCGGATTCAGAATTTATTGATCATAGCATTCACACAATATGCTGTTCGATGGTGCATTGTGTATCCGATCATAAAACTGAACAGTACATATTATACGCTTCAGCTTTCAGAAATCAACTTTTTCTTATTGGTTTTGTCTACTGTAATGATAGCGGCAGCAGGTTATATCATTAATGATTATTTTGATGTACGCATCGACAAGGTGAATAAGCCGGAGCGCATGGTAATTGACAAAGGTGTAAAAAGAAGGGTTGCAATCGGAGCGCATACTGTAATAAATGTGCTTGCACTGTTGATCGCTTTTTATGTTTCCTATTCTATAAGTTCATGGAGATTAACACTTATTCATTTTATATGTGCCGGAGGATTGTGGTTCTATTCGACTACTTTCAAGCGTCAGTTCTTTGTCGGAAATCTGGTGATCGCCTTATTTACAGCGCTTGTACCCATCATCGCGGTTGTATATGATATGATACCTATTTACAGAGCCTACTTACCGATTGAAGAAAGTCTGAGTTTCAAATCTGTTTGGGAATACACACTTGCGTTATCCTTTTTTGCGTTCTTAACAACCTTGTTGCGTGAAATGATTAAAGATATCGAAGATGTAGACGGTGATGAAGAATTTGGTTGTAAAACAATGCCAATCGTATTGGGTATCCGAACTACAAAAAACATTGCGATCTTCATTGCATTCGTAACGATCATCTGTTTGGTTTATGTTGATATGCAATTCCTGAAGATGGGCGATACCGTTTCCTTGATATATTTTATTGTGGCTTTGCAACTACCCCTTTTATTCCTGATCTTCAAGATAAAGACGGCTCAGGAAAAAAAACAATTTCGCTTTGCCGGAAACTTTTCTAAATTTATTATGCTTATGGGAATCCTTTATCTATTGGTTTTCGCCTACCCTATCTTACACAACTATCTGAATGCAATTTGAAGAACTGAAAAAATACAAGTTGCTGCTGGCTTCTAAATCGCCCCGCAGACACTATCTTTTGAAAGAACTTGGTCTCGACTTTGAGGTTCGCACAAAAGAAGTGGATGAAAGTTTTCCTGAACAATTAAAAGCAGCTGAAATCCCCCTCTACCTTTGTGAGAAAAAAGCGAATGCATTTGATGAAGAGTTAACTGACAATACCATTGTAATTACGGCAGATACAATTGTTTGGGTGAACGGGCATGTTCTCAACAAGCCTCAGAACTACGATGATGCGGTAAGAATGCTACAACTGCTTTCCGG
>JBILYL010000086.1:0-9253 GCA_044377775.1 Bacteroidia bacterium | reverse complement strand
TAATTCCGGAAGTCGGTGAAGAAGGTGTTGTAATAGTTCCTGATCCGCTGACCAGTGTCCAAGTTCCTGTTCCTGTCGTTGCAGTATTTCCGGCAAGAGAAGCTGTTGTTCCGCATATGGTCTGAGCGGTTCCTGCATTAGCAGTTGTTGGTGCTGCAACTCCTGTTATTGTAACAGAAGAAGTAGAAGCCGGACAAGGTGCACTTGTGATCGACCATTGGAAAACATTTGCTCCTATGCCCAAACCTGTAATTCCGGAAGTCGGTGAAGAAGGTGTTGTAATAGTTCCAGCTCCGCTGACCAATGTCCATATACCCGTTCCTGTCGTTGCTGTATTTCCGGCAAGAGTAGCAGTTGTTGCACACACTGTTTGGGCGGTTCCGGCATTTGCGGTTGTTGGTCCGCCTGTACTTGTTATTGTTACCTGTGTAGATGATGTTCCACATGGAGGATTTGTAATTGTCCATTGGAAAATATTCGCCCCAAGTCCAAGTCCTGAAACGGTAGACGTTGGAGAAGAAGACGTTGTTATTGTGCCGGTTCCACTCACTAAGGTCCAAGTTCCAGTACCTGCTGTTGGCGTATTTCCGGCAAGAGTTGCAGATGTCGCACAAACGCTTTGATTTGGTCCAGCTAAGGAAGTTGTGGGAGAAGTATTGACTGTTACAACAACAGGTATTCTATACGTTCCCGGACAAAATCCAACATAATAGGTCGTTGTAGAAAAAAGAGCTGGACTTGTAAAAGTTGAACCAGTGCCAATGGATGTTCCACCAGTTGCTGCTGCATACCAGTTAATTGTTGCGACAATTGCACCGTTAATAGAAGCAGTTAAGGTTGCTGTGTTTCCAGAGCAGATCGTTGCATTTGCTGCAGAAATAGTGTCTACCCGTATAATTGCTTGATTCGTTAGACCTGCACCACCCATTGTTGCTCCATTTGGAGTAAACTCAGTCAACTGAGGTGATTGTGTAATTCCGTTTATTCCACCGAGTGCTTGTTGTGATCCAGCAGCAGGACCGCTTGTTAAGCCGATATATCCACCGCCACCACCACCACCAGGTCCTTCAGTTTCTCCTAACCCAACAGTGCCTTGTAATTGATTTCCGCCAATTCCTCCATTCGCTTTAATAAAAATTCCTGAAACAGATCCAACAGAATTTATTAAAATCGTTCCGCCAGCACCTGCTCCACCGCCAGCATCTTTTCCTGCATTAAAGCCTGCAATGTTAGTACTTCCGCCATTAGCTCCATTTGAAATAATTGAATCGTTTCCACTTCCTGTTATTGTGCCGTAGGACGTAATATAAATAATTCCACCGCCTGCACCACCAGCGCCACCTTGGTTGTTGTCTTGCTCACCAGCGCCACCACCACCACCTAAATAAATTCTTCCGGTAGAATAATCCAATGGTCGGCCACCTAATCCACCTAAGTTATATCTGTATGATCCACCCCAAGCATTTGTAACACCAATAGTTCCTGGTCCCAGCGTAGTTGCATTTTGGTTTGAACTGGAAAACGAATATCCACCTCTTCCGCCTCCAGAAGAGGTGCTTGTTGAAAAGGATGCGGATTCTAAATTCCATGCAGTAGTCCAGCCAGCAACTGTGTTATTAGGGTTTCCTTGTCCTGTCCATGCTGCAAGACTTGCATTTCCGCCACCGCCACCTCCGCAGTTCCAAACGTTTCCGCCACCACCACCATTTGCTGGGGCAGCTCTACAAAATTTTCCACCGAATGGTGTATAGTCTGTATCATAACCCGCAACACTTTCTCCTTTATTAGTTCCTACATCTAGGCTGACACAGGAATAGAGCCCTGTTGTTGTTCTTCCCGTTGTTGTAAAAAGTGCACCACCTCTGAATCCTGTTCCTGTTGTACTTATTTTTCCTCCAGCAGTAATCGATGTGTTTCCGTATACTTCAACAGCCAATATTCCACCAGTTGTTCCATTCCAAGCTTGACATGTTAATACTCCTGGTGATTGAATAAGTAGTGTGTTGTATCTCGGTATTCGAATTACTTGAACTTTACCAGCTGCGGTATAACTGTTTGTTAGGCCGCAATCAACAACGATAGTTGTTCCTCCAGCTGGAACTGCATTAACCTGGCAGTATTCGAATTTTCCGCAATTGTTATAGTTTGTAACTGCACCCCAGGTTGCATTATTGGGATTGCTAATTGCTGGTGTAAAAGCATCGGGTGCACCCAAAATAGTTGCTCCTTGCATTTGAATAATCATAATTAAATCTCCGGGTGCGAGTGTATTTCCTGCGCCAAAACGTGAATTTGCATTTAATCCACTTGCTGCAACAGTAATCGTTGTGGCTCCAGCAGCAGCATTTGCAGTTAATGTAGTATATTCGTTAACAATTGCTCCGGCAGCATTAATAGTTCTATTTCCATCAATCCCTCTTTGGCCAAAGGATGCAGCTGTTGAAATACAAAAAAAGAAAAGTAAAAAAGAGTATAATATTCTCATGCGATTTTAATATAGATTCCAGGCTAAAAAGTTAAAAATTTTTAGCCAATGTAAAAGAAATTATTGGGATTTCCAATAATTCTATAATCTTCTTATTATCAGATGCTTATTTCTTTAAAAGGGTTGCGTGGAACCCATTCGGAAGGCTTTAAATAATCTACAAAAGGCTTGATAATCCGGTTTGATAAGGGATTTCTATGTCTTATGTAGCAGGTGAGTTCAAGTGCTTCGGCCCCTAATGTACTCTTAATCTCAGATGCCGTTCTGCCTAAAAAGAGGTGTTTGGCCTTATTTTGTAGGCTTTCTTTCACATAATCGTACAAAATATTCTGGTAAACGTCTAATTCCTTGTTCAATGAATAATCCAAGCCAATAAAATGTGCCTCAATTCCATTTTCTAATATAAATGTTGTTCTGAAGCCAATAAATTTTTGATCGAAATAATAGGCAACAAAATTAAATTGACTGCCCAGTACCTTTTTCATTTCAGCAAAATAGGATGGTGTGAGAGAGGCCATTCGGAATTTTGCTTTTAAATGTACATTGTTGTAAAGGGAAAGAATTTGGTTTGAATTTGCAATAATATCATCCGCTGTAAAGTTTCTTCGTTCCATTGCAATACCTTTCTTGATGATTTTTTTGGCTCTGTTGCGGTATTTTTTACTCATTGCATCCAGATATTCGTCAAATGTGTCCCACTTAATATTGAGCACCATATTAGGTTCAACTAAAAAATCGTGGTACTTATATTCTACAAATTCATTGGTATACTTTACAGATGAGTTATAAAAATCTTTTATTAAAACTGCTGCAATTTTCCCACTCAGTTTTTCTGCCTTATTGATACTATAAATTACATCGGCCAAAGCATCAATCGCTTCTTTTTTGTTTGTCTCTGGAATACTTGTAAAACCATGTTCACCGCTAACACAAGCATTTCCGCAGATCAGCAACCGCATATTTATTTTGTCGGCTCCCCATTTTAAATGGTTGGTCAAATGTTTTTTCAGATAGTCTGAAACAATACAGGAAGCATCGTTCTCGTCCGGCTCTTTTGTACTCCCGAAACTATCCGAAGAAAAATCAATCACCTGAAAATAGGCGATAGCAACAGGCTTGTCATTGTCGTAAATAATAGAATAACGAAAATGCATGTTTTCCGGCCGTTCGTTTTCTAAGACAGATAAGAAAGGTATTTTTAAAAATTCACTACCATATCCAACAACACTGTTCCAATGGTTGGTGTTGACCATAGAAATAGAATCAACTATTGAAAATCCAAAATTAGAAGGGCTTTTACGTAGTGCAGACTTCTTTTTATTGGGTATTTTTGAACATGGAATAAGCATCTATATTTAAACAGTTATTTTGATTGTTTGTTCATATCTGCAAGCATCAACTCTTTAATGTATTTAACGGGAGCGCTTCCGTAGCTTAAGAATTTTTCATGGAATTCTTTTAGCTTAAACTGATCACCCATTTGTTTTTTTAATGTTTCTCTGAAATCATAGATTTCTGAATATCCTGTAAAATAGGAGCATAGCTGAACCTGTGTTACAGATACTCTTCTCCATTTCCCTTCTGCCTCAGCTTTTTGTTGAAACGCTTCATTTGTAAGGAGGTTTAATGCCTGCTCTTTGCTCATTTCTTTCGTATGGACACTGTAATCTAAAATTGTATTGCAGGTGGTTCTTAAATTCCATTTATAATACATCAGCCACATTTCATCACTATTTTCGTAACCGTTCTCAAGCATCATCCTTTCAGTGTAAACCGCCCAGCCTTCTACCATGGATCCGTTTCCGAAGATGGCTTTTATTAAACTAGGTGATTGATTGCTGTATACCAATTGAGTGTAATGTCCCGGAATTGCTTCGTGGATATTTAAAATTTGCAAGATGTAATGGTTGTATTCGCGTAAATAACTTTCGGCTCTGTCTTTGTCCCAGCCGGCTAAACTGCCTACATTATAATAAGTATTTCCGTTTTTGTCGTACGGACCGGGAGCAGAAATAGAAGCCCCTGCAACTCCCGCCATATAATCAGGTTCTTTCCTGACAACAAGTGGCTTCGAAGGATCTATATAGATCAGATCCTTTTGTTTGATGAAGTCAATTAGCACGGGCATTTGTTTTTCGATAGCCGTTTGAAATTCTTCCGGTTTAACATGCTTTTCGGAGATTTTATCGATCACTTGTTTTATCAGGCTAAGTTTATCGGCAGGTTTAACAGCCTTATTCAGATGTTTATCCCACAGTTTATCCGCAAGTTCAAACATTTTTTCATGCAATTCCTTTTTGCGGGAAAGTGCTTTTTCATAAATTTCATCAGCTGTATACCCGCTTTGAATATCGAATTCAAATTTCTTTGCATACAATTCTTTTCCTAAGCGAAAACTTCTGGGAGTTTTATTATCAATTTTCTTCAACCATTCTGTAAAATCTTTAATAGCCTCTACGGCTTTTTTTGCAGTAGCTTCAATCGATTGTTTCTCTTGTTCTCCAAAATGAACCTTGTTCAAAGCTGTGTGAAGGTCTACTTCGAAAACGGAGATTCCTCCTAAGTTTTGGTCAATTGCTAATTGAGTATGTTCAAGGGTTGGGTTTTTTATATTCTTTTTTGCTGCTTCATAAAATGCAGGAATGTTAGACATTTTTAAATAAAAATTACGTAAGCGAACATCCAGTGAATCGTAATTTCCGTTCAATATTTCAGCAAAAGCTCCTGATACATTGTATTCAGAAGGATTCCATTCAAAAGATTTCATTTCGTTAATAGACCAATCTATTGATTTTAATTGGTTTTCGATCATGTAGTAATCCGTTTTGTTATTGTCGGACAATCCGCTGATGTCAAAAGATTTCAAAGAATCCAAATTGGCTTTTGCAAACGATAATTCTTTTGCGCGTGAAGCCTCATTTGGAACAATCAATACACTATCAAATTTGTGGTAACCCTGACTGCTTGCCCAACCGGGATAGACTGTCCATAATTCTTCGATGAACCTGCTTTTGTAATTTTCAAATTGAGGATTGGCATTATGAACGATTTTTGCCTCTGCTTCTTTTGATTCTCCTAAACAGGAAGCCAACAAAATAGTAATGATCATTCCGAAAAAATAGTTTTTCATGTTTTTTGAATTTGGAGTATAAAGGTAAAAAAATAGCATCTTCTCCGTGATAAAAGTTTCAATGTCTTTTTGATTGATAAAAAAGCGAATCAAATTCGTTATATTTGTTCCTATATTCATAAGCTATGAAATTGCAAAAACTACTCCTGCTTACTTTTATTATACTCTTTTCTTTAATTTTTCATTCCGGCTTTTCTCAGTCAAATCAGAACGTACTTGTAATGGATGGTTTGGTTTATGGCTATAGTTTCGATTACTCAAAAAAAATCCTCAAGAAAGAAAAGCAGATAAAAGTAGAAGGTGTTTTAGAAAATGTAAGTGTTGATGTGTTAGATGAAGGTGTTGTTATTAAGTCGGTACAGACGAATGCAACTGGTGTTTTTTCTTTGAAATTAAAAATCGATCAGCTCTATTTTTTAAAGTTTTCTAAGCCGGGTTTTTCTTCAATATATTTAACTGTAGACCTGACATCCGTTCCTAAGGAACGCGCTTCAAAAGGAATCACATTTTCAGGCGCTGAAATTATTCTTAATAGTTTTCAATCGAAGGGTGCTGCAGAATTGAACTTGCCTTTTGGAAGATTGTTTTATAATACCGACCGGAATTATTTAGATTTTGAAGTCACCAAAGATCTTACAAAAAAACAAAAAGAATATATAAATAATCCCGCTTCCCTGATGTTGCGATCTGTGCAGAAGAACATCAATAATGTGAATGTTGTGGCGGATGAAACGATCTCTAAGATTGCTGTTGTCAAAAGCCCATTAAGTACAGAGATGAAATCTATTGACGCACCTCAACAGGTTGATATAGTTGTTAGTTCTCCCGAAAAAAAGTATAACGATAATATTAATAAAATCCTAACGGAATTCAAACAGAAGTCAAAAGCAGGGATTGAAAAGGCAACAGAATCAGACATTCAATCTTTAGAGGTCAAAATTAAAGAGGCGCGAATTCAATTTGAAAAAGACAAGCTGAATGCGAGTTCCGCTGAAGATAGTTTGGTTCTAAAAGAACAGGAATATCTTTTGAATTCAGTTGAACAGGAGTTGGTAACGGCAAAGAAATTAATTGAGTTTCAAAAAGGTAAGATCTCCACTCAAAGACAATTGCTTTATCTAGCAATTGCATGTGTTCTGCTTTTATCAGGATTGTTGTTTATAATTTTCCGATTTAATCAAGAAAAAAAGAAGACTTATAATTTATTAAAAGATAAGAATAAAAAAATTACGGATAGTATTGCTTATGCATTAAGAATTCAAGAGTCGATACTTCCTACTGATGCTGAAATAAAAAAACAACTGCCGAAGTCTTTTATATATTTTCAGCCAAGAGATACTGTGAGCGGAGATTTTTACTGGCTTTCATCGATCAAAGACAAAACAATTATTGCTTGTGTGGATTGCACAGGTCATGGTGTTCCAGGTGCTTTTATGTCGTTGATCGGTAATACACTCTTAAATGAAATTGTAAATGAAAAGCAGATCATAAATCCTGCACAAATATTGAAACGCCTTCATCAGGAAGTCGTAAAGGCCCTTCATCAGGATACTGATCGTGTTCAAAGTAAAGACGGAATGGAAATGTCTTTGTGTGTTATCGATG
This sequence comes from Bacteroidia bacterium, assembly GCA_044377775.1. GTDB lineage: Bacteria > Bacteroidota > Bacteroidia > 2-12-FULL-35-15 > 2-12-FULL-35-15 > 2-12-FULL-35-15. The sequence goes on along the minus strand of JBILYL010000086.1, from coordinate 2,033 downwards.
AAAAGGCAAATGAAATAGAATTTTCAGGTGCGATGAATCCCCTATATCTTGTTAAAGATAATGTTGTTTCTATTGTGAAGCCTGATACGAAAGGAATCGGAGGAGATAGCAATCCTGATAAAGAAATTGAATTTACAAATCAGATTATTCCGATTCAGAAAGACATGTCGGTGTATATGTTTACGGATGGATATATGGATCAGTTTGGCGGTCCGGAAAACAAGAAATTCAATATTCCGAACTTTAAAAAGATGCTTCTTGAAATGCAAACAGTTGATATGAATAAGCAAAGAGATGTTTTGGAAAAAACAATTCAATCATGGCAAGGGAAGCAGAGACAAGTGGATGATATACTTGTAATCGGAATGCGATTTTAATACGTTTTAAATTCGAATTTAATTTCTTTTACCATCGATTCAAATTCCTGCCCTTTAATTTCCATTAAATCATCTCCCAAGGAATAGCACCAAATGATCTTGGCTTCTTTTCCTGTTTTGATAATTTCTTCGAATATTGAAATCATTCCCAATACTTGTTTCACGGAACTGGAGTTAAAATATTCAAGGAAAATTTTTAATTCAGAAGAGGTGTTCGGCTGTTTAACATAGTCGCTCATCCATTCTACAATCGGGCGGTAAAAAGCGTAGGCATCTTCTGGTAATGATCTTCCCGACAAACAAAATTCATTTGTTTCTCTGTTAAATACTACCTCAGGCGTATCTTCTGTTCCTTTTAATTTGAATATTTTTTCCATAAAATTATACGGTGATACTTAAAGAAAAAAATGAAAGTTTTTCATTTATAGTCGTGAAAGTATAGCTTATTTTTTCAGTACTGTATTTACATAATTCGATTAACCCGATACCTGCATTGCCATTTATTGATGGCTCACTATTGAATAATGCGTCTTTATATGCCTTGTTAAGCTGATCCTTATCAAGATGTATGGTGTTCTCCAATTTTTCTTTTAATACGGGAATAGCATCCGATTCGATATAATTTCCTGCAGTTAACACATAATGATTGTTTTTTTGAGATATCATAAATATTCCTTCTCGCTCGCCATTTTTTAAAACTCCGTGTTTGCTTATGTTTTGTAACATTTCAACAAGCATATACAATGTTTTCTTTTTGCTTCCTGAAAAATTGGTTTGTAATTTTAAATTTCCTTCAATCAATGTAATCAGGGGGAGTATAGACTCTTGAGAAAAGTCGCCCTTACGGATCATAAAAACATTTTCCGTTAGCATTTGGTTGTAAAGATCTTTTGTTTCATCAATGTGAATTGAAACATCTGATTGTGTCGGATCTGGTGTATCTCCTTGCGCGATAAAACGAACCTGAATATAAAAAACAGAATAAAAGTAGTTTACAAATTCAAATGCAAATTTGAGGGGGGAGCCCGATTTTCTTGCCATTTCAATTAATCCAAGACCACCTCCGCCTTTCGCGGAAATTTCATTGTTGACCAATGCTTCTAGATAAATTTGTTTAAGTTTTTCGGCAGTAAGCGTGTTGATCGAATTTAATTTCTCCTCTAATTCTTCCTTTTTAGTATTCTCTATTAAGTTTGTTGAAGAGATATAATGTGAGTTGCCAATATTGCGTAGAGCAAAAATTTTCGGCTTGTTGTTCGTTTGTGTTAATATTTCCGGTTTATCAGCATGGCGGATAATATTTTGGAAGCATTCAGCAATTAGAAAGGATAGTCTTTTTTTGAATTTTTGAGGCTCCTGAACGCTTGATTCATTCGTCCTGATTAGCGATTCTGTTAATTCGTCATCAAATTCACCCATGTAAGCCAGACAGAAATGGTCATCTTTGAATCTATTGAAAAAACGATATGCAATTTCAGTTTCCATAGCCTGGATAATAATTGAGAGATATATTATGGATAAATATAAGAGTTTTTTTTGTTTGTAAATGTTTTGCCCAACTTTTCATGAAATCGCTTAAACAAAAGACCATTTATCCTTTTTTGATGCCTCTGTTCATTTTGTTTAAACAGACCATTTAAATTTCCCTATTTTTGG
>JBILYL010000334.1:0-3095 GCA_044377775.1 Bacteroidia bacterium | reverse complement strand
CCCGGAATGATGAATCATGTGACGGATGCACCCAATGCATACAATAATAATATTGGAATTGAAATTCGTGGCGCTTTTTCATCCAGTCTTCCTCAAAAACCATATAGCGTTGAAACCCGTAATTCACTTCTGCTTGAGAATGATACCGTTTTACTGGGAATGCCTGCCGAACACGATTGGTGTCTGCTGGCTACTTATAACGATAAAGTTTATGTAAGAAATACGCTGGCAAATAAATTATTTGATGAAATGTCTCATTATGCAACGCGCTCTAAACATTGTGAAGTAGTTATCAATGGCCAGTATCAAGGAATATACTTCTTGTCTGAAAAAATTAAACGGGATAATAACCGTGTGAATATTTCTAAACTCGATACTATTGACAATGCAGGGATTCAACTAAGCGGTGGTTACATAATTAAAAATGATTATTGGGATGGCTCGAACAGTTGGTTGTTGAATTATAATCCAATTGACCATCCAACATATGATGTTAATCTGGTGTATGATTATCCGAAACCTGATGTTATTACTCCTCAGCAAAAAACATATATACAAACATTCATCAATTCTTTTGAAAGTGCATTGTATAGTCCTGGTTTTGCCGATACAGCTACCGGTTACCGGGCTTATTTGAGTACAGGTTCATTCATTGATTATTTTATTGTGAATGAACTCTCCCGTAATAACGATGGCTTTAAAAAGAGCTGGTACATGCATAAAAACAGAGACGATAAAGGAGGTAAATTAAAGGCAGGACCCGTTTGGGATTTTGATTGGGCTTGGGCTGATATTCCGGGTTGTAGCATATTTTCCGCTACCGATGGATCCGGATGGGCACATAAAATAAATGATTGTGGTCCGGATGTAAATTCAAACGGATGGTATGTGCGTATGCTACAAGATACAACGTTCCAAAATGAATTAAAATGCAGATGGCTTAACTTGAGAACAAGTATGTTGGATACAACTTCTTTATTTAATTATATCGATTCTACTGCTATTGTCCTTGATTCAGCACAGCTTCGTCATCAGGAGAAATGGGGCACTTTAGGAGTGGATGTGGGTACGCCCGAAATAGGAGTACAAGGTGCTACTTTTCTGGAAGATATTAATATATTTAAAGGTTGGATCGCTTCACGCATAACCTGGTTAGATGCCAATATGCCAGGGAATTGCTATACCTTGGGTGTAAACGATGTTCCTGAGGAAGAGGCCGCGATCAGCTTGTTCCCAAATCCCGCAACAGAATACGCGTTTGTAAATATAGAGAACACACGTATCACAAAATCGACTTTAATTGTTATTTCAGATATATTGGGAAGGAATATAGAAACTATATCAGTTGACCAGATTCTGAATGATGGAATGATGATAGGTTTTAATACTTATGTCAATGGAACATACTTTTGCAGATTTCTGGAGAATGGCAAAGATGTTGTAAAGCCCGTTAAGTTAATAATTCAGAAATAGCCGGATGTGTTTTTAATCTTCCGATCAAATGAAATAAAAAAGGCCCGAATCTTTCGGGCCTTTTTTATTCTTTTCTCTCGTCCTGAAATAAGTTGTCACACAAAACAACTTAAATTATGGAAGCACAAGAAATACAAGGAACAAGACGTAGTCAACGAGATTACAGTTTAGCCTTTAAATTGCAAGTAGTATCAGAAGTAGAAAAAGGCGAAGTAAGTTATAAGCAAGCTCAAAGGAAGTATGGAATCCAAGGAAGAAGCACGGTTTTGGTTTGGATACGAAAACATAGTATCTTAGATTGGAAAGAACTCCCTGTCATGTCACACAAAAAAACTCCAGAACAACGAATAAAAGAACTAGAAACCCTTTTAGCAAGAGAAAAGGAAAAGGTTCATGTATTAAATGTTGCCATCGATATCGCAGATGACATGTTAAAAACGGATATTCGAAAAAAGTATTTGCCCAAACAATCCGAGAATCAAAAACCCCAATCATAGGTATTAAGGGGATAAGTTCATTGTTTGGGTTTAGTAGACAATCCTATTATAAAGACAAATCAAGCCGAGTAAAAAGAAATGCTGACTTAGTAAAAGTAAGGGATATTGTTATGCGAATTCGTTGTACAATGCCAAGAATAGGGACACGGAAGCTTTATTTTTTAATCAAACAAGACTTGAATATTTTAAATATAAAAATGGGAAGAGATGTTTTGTTCAATTTTTTAAGAGCCGAGCATTTGCTTATAAAACCAAAAAGAAGTTATTTAAAAACAACCAACTCTAAGCACTGGATGAAGAAACATCCCAATCTAATTAAAGACATTGAGCTAAAACGCCCAGAGCAGCTGTGGGTTAGTGACATTACTTATATTAAAACAGATAAAGGGCATGAGTATTTAAGTTTAATAACAGATGCGTACTCAAAAAAAATAATGGGTTACGAACTCTTAGAAAACCTAAGTACAGCAGGTCCTTTGCAAGCATTAGAATTAGCTCTAAAAAACAGAAAGTACAAACATGAATTAATTCATCACTCCGATAGAGGCTTACAATATTGTTCAACAGATTATATAGAAAAGCTTAAGAAAAATAATATAAAAATTAGTATGACCGAGAATGGTGATCCTTATGAAAATGCAATTGCTGAAAGGATTAATGGAATATTAAAGTATGAGTTTTTAATAATAGATGGCTTTAAGGATCACATACAAGCAATGAAAGTAATAGCAGAATCTATTGGCATTTATAACGAAAGTAGGCCTCATCTAAGCTGCCATATGCTAACACCAAATATGGCTCACTTGCAACAAAAAATAAAATTAAAGAAATGGAAGAAAAAAACCTCGAAAGAATTTTCTTCCGAGGTCAATTTTTAATGTAATTTTATAACCTAATCCGTGTCAACTTTTTTCAGGACTAGACATACTAAAAATTATTTGCTACGAACGATTCTGATAGTGCTAACAGTTTTGCTGTTTTCCACTTTTAAGAAATAAATTCCGTTTGCAAAATTCTGCATATCGATCTCCGTTTTTAATGATGTAGACTTAATACTATAAACTGCGTTTCCTACAAGATCAAATACAGTGATTGTATTATCATCCGTTGTTGTTTCAACATTCA
>JBILYL010000085.1:0-9324 GCA_044377775.1 Bacteroidia bacterium | reverse complement strand
ATCCTACTCCACAGGATTCGGGAAAGTAGGCGACTCTACCTATACCAGACCATTTAGTTTGCCCGGCATTTATGCGCAGGTGGAAGCTGTGAAAAAAATCACGTATGATGTTGGTGCCGGTGCCGCCTTTTATGTAGACTGGAATCAGGAACAGGCGATTTTTGGCGCACGGTTCATCTTATATTTCTCTGGTGCTTACAAGGGGAAAAAATTTGCTGACGGAAAAAATTCCGACTAAACGAATTTCTCTCCCTTTTTTATTTTCACATCATTCACAAATGTTCTGATCTGCTGCTCGTCTTCTTTTTTACAGATCAGTAAAATACCATCGGACTCAACAACAATATAATCTTCCAGTCCTTGCATCACAACCAATTTGTCTTTTGGAACATTGACAATACAATTTTTTGAATCGTACATCATCACATTTTTTCCAACAACAGCATTATTGTTATCATCCTGTTTTACGTGATCATACAATGAGCCCCAGGTTCCCAAATCGCTCCAACCAATGATGGATGAACGAACATAAACATTCTCTGCCTTTTCCATGATGGCATAATCGATTGAAATATTTTTGCAGTTGGAATATGCTTTTGCAATAAATTCGGACTCTTTGGGTGTGTTATAAAATTCGTTCCCTTCACGGAAGATGGTATCCATATCGGGAGAATGTTGTTCAAATGCCGCGATCACACTTTTTACGCTCCAGATAAAAATCCCGGAATTCCATAAAAAATCACCGCTCTGTAAAAAGAATTTTGCCATTTCCAGATCCGGCTTCTCAGTGAATGTTTTCACTTTTTTGATGCGCTTGTCTTTTTCTTTCGCTTCTGATTCAATAAATTGAATATAGCCATAACCGGTGTCCGGGCGGCTTGGACGAATACCTAAAGTAACTAAACAATCTTCGGAAGCCGCTTTTAAATAGCAGGCTTTGATCGCTTTAATAAATGTATCCTCTTTAATGATCAGATGATCAGAAGGGGCAATAACTGTTAATGCATCCGGGTTCAGCTGTGCAATTTTGTAACAAGCATAAGCAACACATGGAGCCGTATTTTTACGGGCAGGTTCACTTAAAATATTGTCAGCAGAAATGCCTTTGATCTGTTCTTTTACAAGATCAACATATGAATCGTTGGTAACGATGTAAATATTTTCTTTCGGGCAAAGACGAGTGAAACGGTCGTAGGTTTGTTGCAACAGTGTTCTGCCGGTTCCCAGAATATCCATAAACTGTTTCGGGTGAGCTGTTCTGCTCATCGGCCAGAAGCGGCTTCCTACGCCACCTGCCATTATCACACAATAATTATTTTTCACCTTATATACTTTTTTATTCTATTGTAAAACACTTTACCGACAACGTTCAATATCAACCGGCAAGCGCCAATCGAGCGAAGTCGAGCAGCACACAAATAAATTATACTATTTCAGTTTTTTCAAAGCACTTCTCAGGCTTTCGATCACTGCATCAATTTCTTCTACTTTACATGTTCCAACAGATAAACGATACCAGCTCGAATCATCAGAAGCACCAAATGCATAAAAAGGAACCAAGGCTACTTTCGCTTCATCCAAAATATATTTGGTGATATCCTGCGTTGTTTTCAAAATAGTTCCATCAGCTTTTGTTTGTCCGTGCAGAGCAAACTGAACCGTAAGATAGATGGCTGCTTCAGGAGCGATCGCATCGACCTTAAATCCTTCTGTTTTTAAACTTTGGAAACCAGTGTATATACGCACCAAGCGGTCGTTGATTTTTGTTTTTATCTCCGCCAAAAATGTATCGTAAGAAGTCAGGTCATTCAGATATGCAGCAGTAGCAACTTGTTCCGCTTTCGGAGCCCATGCACCAACATGTGTTAAAATAGATTTCATTTTTTCGATGATCTTTTTCGGACCCATGCTCCACCCAACACGAACGCCTGTTGCAGCTAGTGACTTAGAAATACCATCAACAAATACGGTATAATTTTTCATCTCGGGACGAAGCGTAACGGGATTGTGATGTTCGGTTTCACCGAAGGTCAACGCCCAATAAATCTGATCATACATAAGGTAAAGCGGTTTTCTATCCTCCGCTAAACGCTTTTGATTTTCAGCAAGAATCATATCACAAATTTCTTCCAGATCTTTTTTACGGAATGTTGTTCCTGTAGGATTCAAAGGTGAACACAGCGCAATTAAATTTGCAGTGCTGATATGCGGTTTTAAATCCGCAGCAGTCGGCATAAATTTATTTTCAGGAGTGGTAGGGATCAATACCGCCTTCGCATTATTCAAATAGGTATAATGATTATTGTTCCATGAAGGAACAGGAAAAACAACAATATCACCTTCATCTACCAAGGCTTTAAAGATTGCATAGATCACGGGACGGGCGCCACCGGCAATAACAATTTCATCAATTTTATAATCCAAGGCACCACGCTCCTTTAAAAGTTTTGAAACAGACTGACGCAACTCCAGCATACCATCTGCAGCAGGATAATTTGTCTGGTCGTCTTCATAAGCATTAATGATTGCAGATTTTAATTCAGCAGGTATTGGAAAAAGTTTAGGATTAAAATCACCGATCGTAAAATTATACACCTTTTCGCCTTGCTTGATTTTTTCATTCACCTCAGCAGCCAGTTTTATAATTTCAGAGCCAATGATATTCTGAGCCAATTTTGATACTTTCAAATCAATATTTTTTTCCATTGTATTTACACTCATTTTAATTTTATTTTTTGCATTATTGATCCACAAATGTTGTGAAGAACAAATTTAACAAAAACCCAATACCTTGTGCTTATTTGTTGATTATTTATTGGTGAAATCAGCCTTATTTTCGGCAAATAAAGGAGTATTAATTATCAACACTTCTGTTAAGGGGTTGAACAGGTAAACCGTATTGGTTTTTGCGTCTTTACAACGGATGCGTTTCCGGGATTGTTCACCCTTAATAAAGTAACGGTTATCATTATAGGAGAAAGTAGATCCTACAGGAACATCCTCCAGCAAAACGGAATCACCACGCACATCATAATTTTTAAGCACACGTAACAAATTGGTATCCGAACAACTGGAAGCGGCAGGGTTATTCATGTATTTACGAAGCGCAGTAATTACATCAACAGGAAAGATTTCAGGAATCAGAAATTGCTGCATCAAAAATTTATAATGCAATTTCCATTCATCGCCATGCGGCTTAACATTGTTCTTGTGCTTGTTATAGGTGGAAAGATGGGCTACTTCATGAATAAGTGTGATCAGGAAAGCATATTTATTCATGTCGTAATTAATGGTGATCTGATGATTCTCCCCTTTAAACGGTGGACGGTAATCGCCATACTTGGAGGATCTACTTTTTTTTATCCGCAGTTTGAAATCAAACGTATAGATCCATTCTGAAATAACAGGCACCGCCTTTTCAGGAATGTATTTATGCAAGATGGATTGATTACGGTTGACTTGATTCACATTGCAAATTTACAAATCTAATTTATTGAATGTGTTCTTTTTTATTAACCGTCATTCTGTTTTGTAACAGATGCGCTGCTCATTTTGTGTACTGATGATGGAGAACGATGCTTTGCCGGGAAAAGGGATGAAGGTCAGCCGATGGGTGTTCTTCAAAAATACAAAATCAATAATCCGGTGGACGTTTATTTCAGCAATTGATAAACAATAAAACTGGAAACGTAAGCGAGTGCGCCCATAAAGAAAAACTGAATCACAGGCCATTTCCAGTTTTTTGTTTCACGGTAAACAACAGCAAGTGTGCTCATACACTGCATTGCAAAGGCATAAAAGATCATCAGAGAAAATCCGACTGCAACAGAGAATTTTGGTTCACCTGTTTCAGGATCCGTTTCTGCTTTCATTTTTTCACGGATCGTTTGTGTATTATCTGTATTTCCTGCGCTATAAATTGTAGCCATTGTTCCTACAAACACTTCACGTGCTGCAAAAGAAGTGACCAACGAGATCCCGATCTTCCAGTCGAAGCCCAAAGGTTTGATCATCGGCTCAATTGATTTACCGAGCATTCCCGCATATGAAACTTCCAGTTTTTCAGCGGCAATGAGTGCTTCTGTCTGTCGCTGATCACTGTTAACAACAGCACTGATCTGATACTTTTTTTCTATTTCATCAAATTTATTTCCCGGAGCATGTGCGGATAAAAACCAAAGGATAATTGAAATGGCAACAATGATTTTTCCTGCATCAAACAAAAATAATTTTACTTTATCAAAGATGGTATATCCTACAGTCCGCCACTGTGGCGTCCGGTAAACGGGCAATTCCATAATGAAATAACTTTTTTCACGTGCTTTTAAAATCCATTTTAAGATCCATGCCGCTCCGATTGCAGAAACAAATCCAATTAAATACAAGGCCATCAGGATCAAACCCTGGTAATTAAAAAAACCAACGGTTTTATTTTGAGGTACTACAAGTGAAATGATCAAGGTATAAACAGGTAAACGTGCAGAGCAACTCATTAACGGTGTAACCATAATGGTAATAATGCGCTCTTTCCAGCTGCTGATCGTCCGTGCACTCATAATTGCCGGAACAGCACATGCAACGCCACTGATCAGCGGAATCACGGATCGTCCATTCAATCCGAATCTACGCATCAGTTTATCCATAATAAAACTTACACGCGCCATGTAGCCGGTATCTTCAAGTATGGCAATGAAGGCGAAAAGCAATGCAATTTGCGGCACAAAAACAACCACTCCGCTCAATCCGGCAATAATCCCGTTCACCAATAAATTACTGAGCTCGCCTTTGGGAAGGATGTTCGCTGTAAGTTCGGAAATAGAAACAAACAACTGTTCGATCCACTCCATTGGAAATGCCGCAAGAAAAAAGATCGTTTGAAAAATCAAAAACAGTACAACAATAAAAATGGCATAACCAAAGATCCTGTGCGTTAAAATGCTATCGAGTTTTTGAGTAAACGATTCTGTTTTAATTGCCGACTTATGCGTAATGCAATCTTCAACAATACGATTGATCACTTTGTAGCGCTCAACACTTTCGAGCGATTGCAATTTATTTGTATCAATGACCAATGTATTCAGTGCATCAGAAATTTTAATCTGCATTTCTTTATTATGCAGATAACTGATATCGGAAAGATTATTGATGACCTGAAAAGCAATAAAATCACTTTTTACTTTTAGTACCGACTTTACTTTTTCAATTGCTTCGGGAGCAATTTTTTTGATCTCTATAAAATCATATTGAGGAACAGGCAATGGCTGCAATAATGCTTGTCTGAGGGCGTCAACACCTTCTTTATTTCTTGCACTCACTCCGACAACTTTCACACCTAATTTTTCGGACAGACGGATCGTATCGATCACATCTCCTTCTTTCTCCACCATGTCCATCATGTTCAAGACAAGAATCACGGGGATCTTCAGATCAATGATCTGTGAAACAAGAAATAAATTCCGCTTCAGATTACTTGCATCAGCAACAATGATGGTGATATCGGGATGGTCGGCATTATCCGTATTGCATAAAACTTCGAAGGCAACACGCTCATCCAACGATTTAGGATACAAACTATATGTTCCGGGAAGATCAACAAATTCAGCGGTAAGGGTATTATTCAGTTTTGCGAAACCTGATTTTTTATCTACAGTAACACCCGGAAAATTTCCTGTTTTTTGATTTAAGCCTGTAAGGGCATTAAAGAGTGTAGATTTTCCGCTATTGGGATTACCGACCAGGGCAACTTTTAGTGATGTTCTTTCAGAAAAATTAACAAAAGATTGATTCGGTTCCACCACAAAAGGGATTATTTATATTGGGGAAACAAGAACTGTAGAGGCTTCCGCTTTACGCAGACTCAATAAATATCCGGCAACCGAAATAGCGATCGGATCACCAAAAGGTGCAATACGGTCAAGCTTTACCACTTCACCGGGTGTACAACCCATTTCCAGCAGTTTCAAAGCCATTTCTTTATCCGTAAAGGAATCAATTATAGCACTTTGTCCGATTTTTAATTCCGCTAAATTCTTCAATACTTTCACCATTATTTAAGGCAAAAGTACGGATTTTTTAGGCGATTTCAGAATTTAACCATACCTAAAAGAAGGTATTTTACAAAGGAAAGAGGGGTATTAATAAAGGGAACTCAATAATTAAGGAAGCAACAGGTTAACGAATTCGATCTTCCATTTAGGACAATCACCGCAACGGTTTTTTTTACGAAAAGCGTAACAACCCGAAAACAATGAAAGAAAAACAAGCAGAGCAATAAACTTAAGGGACTTCTGAAAGAGATTTTTCATAATCTGTTGACGATAGATTGGTATACAAATATAGCGAAAACAAAACACATTAATTGTGGTCAATTATTCTTATTTTTATGCCTGAATTCAGTGTCTTCTGAAAACACACTGCTTTTCCCTCAAAAACATGAATGTATTTTATCATTTCGGTCGTTATTTTATGTTGATCAGACGGGCTTTCGGAAAACCCGAAAAGCGCGCGATCTATCGCGACCGTATTTTTGAAGAAATGAATTCCTTGGGAATAGGATCTTTGGGTATTGTTGCGATCATTTCTGTATTCATGGGTGCAGTTATCACGATCCAGTCGGCCTTTAATTTTGAAAGCCCCTTAATACCCGCTTACGCTGTTGGTGTTGCCGTCCGCGATTCGATGATTCTTGAATTTTCACCTGCTATTGTGAGTTTGATCTTAGCAGGAAAAGTAGGATCCAGTATCGCTTCCGAAATCGGTACAATGAGAGTTACCGAACAAATTGATGCGCTCGAGATCATGGGAATCAATTCTGCCGGATATTTAATATTCCCTAAGATCGTTGCATCTGTTCTCTTCAATCCCGTACTTATTGTTTTCTCCATGTTCTTAGGGATTTTAGGAGGATACGTTTTCGGATTGATGTCAGGTGTTGTAACCGACTATCAGTACATTCTTGGTATCACCTATGAATTCAGACCTTACAACGTTATTTACGCCTTGATAAAATCAGGAGTATTTGCTTTTCTGATCGCATCGGTTCCTGCATACCACGGTTATTATACAAATGGCGGAGCCCTTGAAGTAGGCCGCTCAAGTACAAAAGGAGTTGTATATACAAGTGTACTAATTCTTGCATTCGACTTAATACTAACGCAGGTTTTACTGGTGTGATAGAAATAAACAACATATCAAAATCTTTTTCAGGGCGCAAAGTACTGAATGATATTTCTTTCAAATTTGAAAGTGGCAAAACCAATATCATTATCGGAGAGAGCGGTTCAGGAAAAACCACCTTGCTAAAATGCATGGTTGGTTTGAATGAGATCGATACCGGAGATGTTTTATTTGACGGAAGAAATTTTTATGAGCTCGATTTTAAAGGAAAAAAATCTATCCGTAAGGAAATAGGAATGCTATTTCAGGGCGGTGCATTATTCGATTCTAAAACTGTAGAAGAAAATGTTGTTTTCCCATTATCGATGTTTACCGATTTGAGTGAAAGTGAAAAACGGGATCGCGCGAACTTCTGTTTACAACGTGTTAATCTTCCTGATGCCAATAAATTATACCCGGCCGAATTAAGTGGCGGAATGAAAAAGCGTGTGGCTATTGCAAGAGCAATTGCGGTGCAGCCCAAATATTTATTTTGCGATGAACCCAATTCGGGACTTGATCCGAAAACCTCGATCGTGATCGATAATTTAATAAAAGAAATTACGGATGAATACGGCATTACAACCGTTGTGATCACGCACGATATGAATTCAGTTATTGAGATCGGAGATCACATTATGTTCATCTACAAAGGAGATAAATGGTGGGAAGGAAATAAGCACGAGATCTTAAAAACAGATAACAAAGAAGTATGTGATTTTGTATATGCTACAAAATTCATGAAAGACTTAAAGTCTAAATTTTAATTTATAATTTATTACAAAAAAAAATCTCAGGAGAATATCTCCTGAGATTTTTTTTATGAATGAAACCGTAATTATTTAGTAATAACGATTTGTTTTGTGAAATTATGTCCACCTGCATTTAATTGGTAGAAATAAGTACCAGCAGCAAGGTTAGAAGTTTCGATGTTCACTTTGTATGTTCCTGCATTTTGAGAACCATAAGCGTTGTTTACGATCTTACGTCCTGTTTTGTCAAACATAACAAGGCTAACAGCATTTGCATTTTTCTCTAATGTGTATTCAACAACAACGTTGTTTACAGCAGGATTAGGGTAAGTTGTTAATTTCATTCCGTTAAAGAATTCGTTAACACCAGTTGCATCACTGATAACCGCCCAAAGAGCGATGCTGTTATCAAAAAGACCTGTTGCAGCAGCACCAGAGAACAATTCGTCAGTAACAAACCATCTTACAGTTGCACCAATTACTGATTTGTGGTAAGCATAATCTTGCTCCAAAGCAGAATTGATATCATCAGAAACTAAACCAGCAGTATCACCAGCAGCAAGTGTTGAGAAATCTACAGAAACTGCGAAATCACCAACATATGTTTGAGGAGAAGTAAAAGAAACATAGTTAAAATCAACAGTATCGATATCAGTATACAAGATATCAGCTGAAGTTCTAACAAGGTTAGGTCCAACGAAGTTAAGAACAGTTGAGTTGAAAGCACCAGCATTAACGTTGTATGCTTTGTTAGCAGCCATATCATAAGAATTTACTACAACTTTAGAAGATGCAGAACTTCCCATATCGCTTTGTTTTCCACCGAACCACATTAATACACCAATCACTTTTACAGGTGATCCGATAATGTTTTGGTAACCTTGAGCAACTTCTTTGAAACCGTTACCACTACCGTTGTTACCATAAAGGTATCCAGTAGTTAAAGCAGCAGTTCCGTAAGAATAAAATGTAGGGTTCAAGCCATCAAATTCAGGCAAAAAGTCAGTAAAATTAACGATTCCTGTAGTATCAGGATTTCCGATAGTACGTTCACCACCTATGTTTACATAAGGGCTAGCCTTAACAACAAATGGCTGCGAAGGACTTTCAACTGTCTGAGCTGTTGCAGCGAATGCAAAAGCCGAAACAGCTACTAATGTGTAAATTTTTTTCATTTTTTCAGGTTTTAAATGTGAGTTTTTCTAATTGAGGGATAAAGATATAAAATTGTCCTACAAAAAACAATGCTTATCGATAAATTAAAACAAGAAAGCCAAGGATAAAAATCCTTGGCTTTCCATAGAAAATAAAATTTCTGATTATTTGATAACAACCATTTTCATTGCTGAAGTTGAAGCATTATCAACGTTCAATGAATAGTGATAAATACCAGCAGCAAGGTTTTCAGTACTGAAAA
>JBILYL010000084.1:0-9355 GCA_044377775.1 Bacteroidia bacterium | reverse complement strand
GTAATGTCTTCAGCCACACTTTGCTTGGCCATATTCACCGGACTGTAAAATTCGGTTTTCTGACGGGTTAGTTTCGGTTCATCTTTGATGAATCTGTCAATTAATTCAAATGCACTTAGTTGATCTTCAGTCTTTTCTGATGTTTCCTCGCTGATGCTTGCTTCTTCTGAACTTGCATCCGATTTAAAATGTTTCAGCCAGTCTGTAAATGATAACGATTCAGGAGCGATTTCCTGCTCATTTTCAACTTTTTGTTCACTTATCGGTTCTGAAATTGGCAAAACAAAATTTGATTCAACGGTTTCTGTTTTTTTCTCTTTCTCTTCTATCAGAGGTGTATATTGGAGTTCTATCTCAATTTTTGCATCTACAATTTCAGAAATATATTCCTTTTCAAGCGCATTCGTCAGATCTTCAATTTGCTCTGATTCCTTAATTTCCTTTACTTCTGACAGTGGGTCCTCAATTTCAGGCTCCGGAACAACATCTATGGCTATGATATTTTTATGCGTTTCTTCAATTTCTTCTATAATTTCAGGAACCACAATATTTTCTGTAATAACAGCTTGAATCTGATGTTGTTTTACTTCTTCTTTGATCAGATCGATTACAACTTCCTCTATCTTTTTTTCATTTTTCTTTTCAATCTTTTCAATTGGCTCAACCGCTTCAATTATTGCTTTTCTGGTAATTAAACGATGCAATATTTTTCTGTCGGTTGCATAAGCTGCCGTAACACGTAATTGATTGTTGTAGTGAACACTGTTGGTGTTGTGCAAACTTTTTGCATACAGCATATGTGCCGTTTGGAAATACGGGAAATTTTTAAGTAGGTCGCTAAGCAAAATACTGTCTGTCCCCGACATTTTTTCCGGAGCTTCAACAAATGATATAAATAGTGATTTGTTCACGTTTTTGTTTTACCAGTTATTTAATGCTCTGTTAAAAATGTCTTGTACCAATTGTTCATTGATCTCTCTTGTTAATTGATCTTCGATGGATGCTAAATTTTGATCACTGGTATAGTCGGCATATCTTGTAAATGTCTGTTCGAAATTTTTTTTCTCATCAAACATGCAGGTGTATTTTACACTCACAGTTATTGTAAGTCTGTTTAATGCTGCCTGATCGGTACTTTGGATCGCTATCGGACCTGTTGTATATCCTGTAATACTTCCTTCAAAGCTAAGATCTCCTCCTTTATTGATAAGGGATAAGCGGGTTTGTGAACTAAGCTTGTCCCGCAAGGTTTCTGTAAAAATTTGACTTAATGTTGGTGGAGCCAACGATGCATTGTTCTGAAAATATTGAACAGAAACAGTTTTTGCTTCCGGTGGAACACTCCCGCCTGTAAAGGAATAATGAATTTTGCAACTTGCAAAAAAACACAAGATGAAAGACACCAGAATTAAGATGTGTTTTGTTTTTAATATGGCGTTCAGCTTACTCAATTAATTTTTATTTTTCAATTATATCCGATCTCATTATCGATCAGTTCCTCATTTATTTTATTCCGTATTCATTGATCTTGCGATACAATGTGCGTTCTGAGATCCCCAATTCTTTTGCGGCATTTTTACGTTTGCCTTTGTGTTTTGTCAATGCTTTTTTTATCATATCTTCTTCAATTTCATGAAGTGATAAGGTTTCTTCAACCATCTCCATTACCGGGATTTGGTTTTGTGAATTCATATTGGGCGTACTTGTATTATATCCCAGTTGAATTGCCGTTTCCGGTGTACCTACATCCTGAAATAATTTTTTAATAAGTTGTGCATTTTCGGGTGGAAAATCTTGATTCAACTGATTGTCGTTCTCGATAAGATCAACAACAATTTTTTTCAGATCCATCATCTCCTTCTTCATATCAAACAAAACTTTGTACAAAATATCACGCTCGCTGAAATCGTTGCTTGCCGTTGATGTGCTTGCCAAAACCGGCAGTTGAGCCGTTTGATGGATCGGCAGATATTTTATCTTGATGTCTGGAGTGATGTCCCGGGTCTTTTCTATTACAGAAATTTGTTCTGTAATGTTTTTCAGTTGCCTGATATTTCCCTGCCAGTAATAATTGGATAGGATCTGTTCCGCGGATGGATCTAATTTAATTGTCGGCATCCGGTATTTTGATGAAAAATCTGCCGCAAATTTTCTGAATAATAAATGAATGTCTTGTTTTCGCTCCCGTAAAGGCGGAACAACGATCGGAACGGTGTTCAAACGGTAAAAGAGATCTTCCCTGAATTTCCCTTTTTCAATCGCTTGCTGGATATTCACATTCGTAGCAGCAACTACCCGAACGTCTGTTTTTAATACTTTTGATGATCCTACTTTAATAAATTCTCCGCTTTCCAATACACGCAACAAACGTGCTTGTGTTGCGATGGGCATTTCTGCAACTTCATCTAAAAAAATAGTTCCGCCATTTGCCACTTCAAAATAACCTTTCCGCGCTTCATGTGCTCCGGTAAATGAACCCTTTTCGTGTCCAAATAATTCTGAATCAATCGTTCCTTCAGGAATTGCACCGCAGTTTACAGCGATGTATTGCCCATGTTTGCGGGCGCTCAACGCATGAATGATCTGCGGGAAAACTTCTTTTCCTGTTCCGCTTTCTCCGGTAATCAATACCGTTAGATCTGTTGGAGCAACTTGCTTTGCGATGTCAATTGCTCTGTCAAGCAACGATGAGCCACCGATAATTCCAAAACGATTTTTTATTTCCTGAATTGTCATTTCTTATACAGCTTTACCAATTAATGTTCCCCCGGTACAACTTTCTACCAAAACGTTTACGTAGTCTCCTTTTTTATAATTTTCTTTCGGAAACACAACAACACAGTTTTGTGAATTTCTTCCGAATAATTCTTCTTTTGATTTTTTTGATGTTCCTTCAACTAAAACGCGGTGAACTTTGCCAACTCCTTCTTTTGTTCTGAATGCCGAATGTTTCAATTGCAGTTCAACGATCTCTGCCAATCGTCTGCTTTTTACTTCCGCAGGTACATCATCCGGATATTTCCGTTCCGCCAATGTTTTCGGACGTTCGCTGTAGGCAAACATGTAACCGAAATCATATTTTACTTCTTCCATTAATGATAAAGTATCCTGATGCTCTTCTTCTGTTTCTGAACAAAATCCGCTGATGATATCCATGGAAATGCCGGCAGCTGGAATTATTTTACGGATGGCTTCTATTCTGTTTAAATACCATTCGCGTGTGTATCCACGATTCATCATTTCTAATATCCGTGAGTTTCCCGATTGAACAGGAAGGTGAATGTAACTGCAAATGTTATCGTGTTTCGCTATCATATGCAACACATCGTCAACCATGTCTTTTGGATGAGAAGTGCTAAACCGGACTCTTAAATCAGGATTGATCAATGCCACATTTTCTAATAATTGTGAAAATGTAGTAGCCTTTTTTAATTCTTCTTCTGTAATGTTTTCTTTTTTTAATCCTCCTCCCGTCCACAAATAAGAATCGACATTCTGCCCCAACAATGTAACTTCTCTATAGCCTTGTTCAAAAAGATCCTGAGCTTCTTTTACAATTGTCTCCGGATCACGGCTTCTTTCTCTTCCACGTGTAAAAGGGACAACACAAAATGCGCACATGTTGTCGCATCCTCTGGTAATACTGATAAATGCGGTAACCCCATTTGATCCTAAGCGGACAGGAGCAATATCCGCATACGTTTCTTCTTTCGATAATAGGACATTTACAGCCTTTTGTCCCGTTTCTGCAATTTCTATCAATTCAGGTAAGCTACGGTATGCGTCCGGTCCAACAACAATGTCGACCAGTTTTTCCTGCTCCAGCAATTGAGATTTTAATCGCTCGGCCATACAACCCAACACTCCAACTATTAAATCCGGATTTGTTTTTTTTGCTTTTTTATATTCTGTTAAGCGTTTTCTAACGCGTTGCTCAGCTCCTTCACGGATAGCACATGTATTTACGAAAATAACATCTGCTTCATTAAAGTCGGTTGTTGTTGTAAATCCTTTATCCTTCAGGATGGATGCAACGATCTCGCTGTCCGAAAAATTCATCGCACAGCCGTAACTCTCTAAAAATAGCTTTTTGCCGTTTGGAACAATTGGCTTTTCAATCATCAAGGCTTCACCTTGTTTGCTTTCATCAATTACTTTATTCTCGCTCATTTTCTTTTTTAATGGATTGCAAAGGTAATTAAAATAAATGGGTGACAAAATGGCGCATTCTGATTTTTTTTAATAAAAGTAAAAAAAATTATATATATATATTTATATATATATGTTTTGACAAAAACAAATTTAATTTGCAAAATTCCTTTTTGATTTGTTTTCTTTGCAACGAATTTTGAGAAAATGGCATCTCAAGGATAATTCGTTTTTCAAGTTACCCAAAACAAACTACCCAGCGTATGAGCAAAAATTTAGTAATCGTGGAGTCCCCTGCAAAGGCAAAAACAATTGAAGGATTTTTAGGAGAAGGATATACCGTTAGATCGAGTTTTGGTCACGTTCGCGACCTTGCAAAAAAAGGATTAGGAGTTGATATCGAAAATAAATTCTCACCTAATTACGAAGTATCACCCGATAAATCAAAGGTGGTGAACGAATTAAAAGCATTGGCGAAAAAAGCAGAGGTTGTATGGTTAGCAACGGATGAGGATCGCGAGGGAGAGGCTATTTCATGGCATTTGTTTGAAGCATTGAACTTAAATGAAAAGAATACGAAACGTATCGTTTTTCATGAGATCACGAAACCTGCAATTAAAAATGCAATAGCGAATCCACGAACCATTGATAAACATTTAGTGGATGCACAGCAGGCCAGAAGGATTCTTGACCGTTTGGTTGGTTTTGAACTTTCTCCCGTTCTTTGGAAAAAAGTCCGTCCATCCTTGTCCGCAGGGCGTGTTCAATCCGTTACGGTGCGTTTGATCGTAGAGCGCGAACGCGAGATTATGGCTTTCAAGAGTACTTCTTCTTATAAAGTAACTGCAAATTTTATTGCCGGAAATGCAAGTGTAAAGGCGGAGTTAACTACAAAATTTAAAACATTAGAAGAGGCCCGCGCTTTCCTGAAAAAATGTGAAGGAGCCGATTTTACGATTGATAGCTTAGAAACTAAACCGACAAAAAAATCTCCTTCCGCTCCGTTTACAACATCTACTTTGCAGCAGGAAGCCAGTCGTAAATTAGGATTTTCTGTAGCGCAGACAATGGTCGTTGCACAGCGTTTGTACGAAAGTGGAAAGATCACTTATATGAGAACAGATTCTGTGAATCTTTCCGGAACAGCTATTGATCAGGCGAAAGAAGCTATCACCGGGAATTATGGTCCCAATTATCTGAACATTCGTCAGTATAAAACCAAATCAAAAGGTGCTCAGGAGGCTCACGAGGCTATCCGTCCAACGTATATTGAAAAACAAACTGTTGATGGTGATGCAGGTGAAAAGCGCTTGTATGATTTGATCTGGAAGCGTACCATTTCTTCTCAGATGAGTGATGCTGAACTGGAAAAAACAACAGTGGTGATAACCACTTCCGGAGCTACCGAGAAATTTGTTGTTCAAGGGGAGGTATTGAAATTTGATGGTTTCCTGAAAGTTTATCTGGAAGGGACTGATGATGAGGATGAAGAAAATCAATCAGGTATGCTGCCTCCTATGAAAGTTGGAGAAAAATTAAAAGTGAACGAAATTATCGCGATGGAGCGTTATACGCATCATCCTGCAAGATATACAGAGGCTAGTTTGGTGAAAAAATTAGAGGAACTTGGTATCGGACGCCCTTCTACTTATGCCCCGACAATTTCTACTGTTCAAAAACGTGAATACGTTGTAAAGGAAGACAGAGAAGGGGTTCAGCGTAATTATAATGTGTTGCTTCTCAAAGATAATAAAATCGCTGACGAACTTAGAACAGAAGGTACGGGTGCTGAAAAATCAAAACTTTTTCCAACCGACATCGGTATGGTTGTGAATGACTTTTTATTGGCTCAGTTTCCTCAGATCATGGATTATAATTTCACCGCAAAAGTGGAGGAGGAGTTTGATGAAATTGCGGAAGGCAAGATCCTGTGGACTACCATGCTGGCCGAATTTTACAAACCCTTCCATAAAAATGTAATGGAAACTTCAGAGCATTCTGAACGCGCTTCCGGTGAACGTTTGTTAGGGGTTGATCCTGTTTCTGGAAAAAATCTATACGTACGTATCGGTCGTTTCGGACCTATGGCACAACTTGGTGAAGGGAATGATGAAAACAATAAACCTAAATTTTCAAGCTTAAGAAAAGATCAGCGATTGGAAACAATAACGTTTCAGGAAGCATTGGATCTGTTCAAGCTGCCTCGCGTTGTTGGCATGTTCGAAGATAAAGAAATGGTTGTAGCAGTTGGTCGCTTCGGACCTTATGTGCGCCATAACAGTATTTTTGTTTCTTTGAAAAAAGAAGATGATCCGATGACAATATCTGCTGACCGATGTGTTGAGTTGATTCTTGCAAAACGTCAGGCTGAAATTGATAAATACATAAAAACATTTACTGAACGTCCGGAAGTTCAATTGTTGAACGGAAGATGGGGCCCTTATTTGGTGATCGATAAAAATAATTTCAAGTTACCGAAAGGCACTGATGCTGCTTTATTAACATTGGATGAGTG
Source organism: Bacteroidia bacterium (assembly GCA_044377775.1). Classification (GTDB taxonomy): domain Bacteria; phylum Bacteroidota; class Bacteroidia; order 2-12-FULL-35-15; family 2-12-FULL-35-15; genus 2-12-FULL-35-15. The sequence continues at coordinate 2,691 of JBILYL010000084.1, read as the reverse complement.
TCTGGCGATTGCTGCGGATCCGAAAAATGCAAGCAAAGGAAATCGATTCAAGAAAAAACAAGTAGAGAAAAAGCCTTTTAAGGCAGCTAAAAAAGCAGCTCCAAAGAAAAAATCGGCCGCATCGGCTCCGAAAACTGCTCCGAAAAAAGCAGCAAAGAAAGCCGCACCTAAAAAAGCTGCAGCAAAAAAAGTGGCGAAGCAAAAATAATCAGCATCATTTCGCTGTTGCTGTCTAAATTTAAGAACAGTTTGAGTTCGCGTTGAGCAACCAACTGTTTTTTTCTTATGTCACTTATTTGATTCAGAATATTCGCGTGCTTAATAATTTTTCGATATTTGCAACATGCAAGAATTTTTTACACCAATTGATACCAGTGATTTTATCGGAGCAGATCGTTACGCTGCTTCCTCTTACGGGAAGATCGTTAATTCCTATATCCAGGGAGGAGACTTTCCAAATCTTGAAAATGTTCAATTAGCAATAATTGGAGTAGAAGAGGATCGTCAAGCAATAAACAATGAGGGTTGCGGATTAGCTGCTGACTATGTCCGGGAAAATTTTTATAAATTATTTCAAGGCGATTATTCTGCAAAAATTGTTGATCTCGGAAATATTAAAAAGGGAAACACGATAGAAGATAGTTATTTTGCTCTCACAGACGTTTTAACACAATTGCTCAAAAAAAATATTATTCCCATTGTTGTTGGTGGCTCTCAGGATCTGACGTATTGCAATTATCTGGCTTATCAGAAAATGGAACAAACGATTAATATTGTCGCAGTTGATTCTTCTTTCGATATTGGTGAAGGTGACAAAACACTCGATTCACAAAGCTATTTGAGCAAAATTATTTTACACAAACCCAATATTCTTTTCAATTTCAGTAATATCGGATACCAAACGTATTTTGTTGAACAGAATTCGATTGAGTTGATGAAAAAATTATTTTTTGATACACACCGTTTGGGACAGGTGCGTAAAAAAATGGAAGATGTTGAGCCGATTGTAAGAAATGCGGATGTGCTGAGTTTTGATATTTCCGCCATCCGGCAAAGTGATGCACCCGGAAACGGGAACGCCTCACCGAATGGATTTTATGGAGAGGAAGCCTGTCAGATTACCCGCTATGCCGGCATGAGCGATAAATTATCATCTATCGGATTCTATGAAATTAATCCGGCTTTTGATACAAATAAACAAACAGCTCATATTGTGGCTCAGATGATCTGGTATTTTATCGATGGATTTTATAACAGAAAACAGGATTACCCGATAGTTGATAAATCAGAATATACAAAATACCGCGTATCCATTAAGGATCATGAGCACGAGATCGTGTTCTATAAAAGTAATAAAAGCGATCGCTGGTGGATGGATGTTCCTTATCCGGTGAATCATCAACTAAAATTTGAGCGTCACCACATGGTTCCATGCTCCTATAGCGACTATGAAACCGCCTGTAGTGATGAAATGCCCGATAGCTGGTGGCAAACATACCAGAAGTTGGGTTAGTTAGCCCGATTCTGTTTAACACAAATTAACAATAAATTGTTTAAAAATTTGTTTTTATTAAACTTATACTTAATTTAGCGACCTAACTTTAATAAAACAGCAGTATAAAACTGTTCAATTTAAAAAGTAAAAAATGAGAAAAACCCTTACTATCATTGCGTTTTCAGTTACAGGATTGGTATCAATTGCTCAGCAAGATGCACAGTTCAGTATGAATATGTTTAATCGTTTGGCTATAAATCCGGGATATGCCGGAACCAATAAAGCCTTATGTGCAACAATTTTATATCGTGATCAGTGGGATAAATTTCCTGGTGCTCCCAAAACCGGACTCTTGAGTGTAGATTACGGTACGGTTGCTCATGGTGGTGTTGGTTTTACTATTGACCAAGATCAGTTAGGATTCGACAAAACATTAAAAGCGAAATTGGCATATTCATTTCACTTAAACCTTGGTGCTACAGGCGTTCTTGGTATCGGTTTGGATGCCGGTATGATCAATAAGTCTATGTCCGGTAATTTTATCGCTCCTGATGGAACATCAAGAGACGGTGGCGGTGGAACGGATGGTTCTATTCCTTGGACTGGAACATCTGCAACTACTTATGATGTAGGTTTTGGTTTATACTATACTAACAATAACTTATATGTAGGTTTGTCTTCTTTGCATTTGCCTGCACAAAAGATCAACGATCAAAGTAGTAAAGACAATACTTACCCTTTGTCTTATGATTTTCAATATCAAGTGGCTCGTCACTACTATGTAATGGCGGGATATAAATTTCAGTTGGGTACTCAGTTTGATTTGACACCTTCTGTGTTAACGAAATCAGATGCTTCTTCAACGCAATTGGATATTAATTTACTTGCAAGATGGAATAAAATGGTATTCGTTGGCGTTTCTTATCGTCTGACTGATGCAATTCCTGTAATGGTAGGAATGGAGTGGAAAGGATTTAAGTTAGGTTATGCTTATGATGTAACGCTTTCAGCATTGAAAAGCCACAGCAGCGGAACGCATGAGTTAATGCTTGGATATTGTAAGAAATTCGTTAAACCTGAGCGTAAGCAAGGGCATATGAATGTAAGATTTTTATAGGAAAATAATTTTTTTGTAACCTTAATTCATTAGTATCGTTTAAGCTACTCTATTTGCTTTCGAAATCATCGTACTTCAG
>JBILYL010000083.1:0-9361 GCA_044377775.1 Bacteroidia bacterium | reverse complement strand
TTTTTTTTGTTCATTTTATTTTCAATATCTCCATGGGGAAATATTAATTAAACTTCAACTTCAACGTGATTTTAATAGGAAAGATCATGCTACAATTTGATTCAGGTCACTTCATAACCGTTCTTGAACGAATATATTTGAATTCAATCGGTATAGTTTAATTATTATAATTCCAGCAGTCAACGAAAAATAAAGCGTTAACGAATAAAATTCTCATTCTGATTTTTTAGTTGATCAAAAATTGATAAAGTGTACGTCTATATAAATTAATTAGGAAAAATGAGCAGATTACCCCTGAACAATTCCAATCCTTTTTCAATGTCTATTGAAGAAACGGCTTCGCATTGGAATACGGATGCTAAAAAAGGATTGTCTACATTGGAAGCCGACAGCCGCTTAAAATTGATTGGTAAAAACGAGTTGCAGGAGCAAGTCCAAAAAAGTGTGTGGTTATTACTGCTTTCTCAGTTTCAAAACATTGTTGTTTATTTATTGCTTATTGCCGGAATTGTTTCCTTCGCATTTGAAAATGCGACCGAAGGAGTTGCGATCTTAATGGTGATTTTCATCAATGCAGCTATCGGTTTTGGAATGGAGCTACAGGCAAATCGTTCAATGACTGCGCTCAAGAAACTCGATAAGGTTATGGCGAAGGTTTGGAGAGAAGGACGAATGACGGAGATCGTCTCTGAAGAGCTAGTTCCCGGTGATGTTTTGTATTTGGAAGCGGGTGATCTCATCGCTGCAGATGCAAGATTAATTGCTGTTTCCTCCATGGAGGTAAACGAATCTTCTCTTACCGGAGAATCGCTTCCTGTGATTAAACATGCCGAAAAACTTCCGGAAAACATCGTTGTTGCGGATAGGAAAAACATGCTGTTCAAAGGAACAGCTGTTGCAAAAGGGAACGGAAAAGCAATTGTTACCGCAACGGGCATGAATACAGAATTAGGTAAGATTTCTAAATTGGTGCATACTGCCGGCAAAGATGAAATTCCATTAAACACAAAACTGCGTTCTTTCAGTAAAAAATTAATTCTGTTTGCCTTTTTTATCGCTTTGCCATTGGTAAGTATAGGTTTTATGAATGGAACTGAGTGGCTGCTGATGATCGAAACAACGCTTGCCTTGATTGTTGCTGCCATTCCTGAAGGTCTTCCGATCGTTTCTACTATCGCACTTGCAAATGGAATGCTTCAGTTAGCAAAGCACAACGTAATTGTAAAAAAATTGGCTGCAGTTGAAACGCTCGGTTCTACCAATGTTATTTTTACGGATAAAACCGGCACACTCACACAAAACCGACTCGAAGCGACTACGATTTGCCTCTCAGGGATGCAGATCGACATTCAATGGAATGAGGCAAATCGTTCCCTCGTTTTTCTGCCATCAACACTTAGTGTACAAACAAAAGAAGAGTTGCTAAAGTTATTTCATGTGGCAGCACTCTGTAACAATGCCTCTTTTACCGATCCGGAAAATGCCCTTGGTGATCCGATGGAAATTGCTTTATTGAAGCTCGGTGAGTATCATAAGAAAGGTTTTTTGGAAGAGATTGATCAACAGTTTCCACGGATCTACGAGCAACCGTTTGATTCGGAAACAAAAATGATGGGAACCATTCATGAATCGGGCGATAAAATGTTTGTTGCCGTGAAAGGTGCTGTGGAGGAGATCTTAAAACATTCCACAGATATTCTTATTGAAAATAAATTGAATCCTTTTTCTGAGTCCGCTAAACAAGAATGGCATCAACACGCGGATGAATTGGCGAAAAAAGGATTACGTGTGCTCGCTTTCGCCTATAAAGATGAAGAGGAGTCGCGCGAACATTTTATCAATAACCTTACGTTTGCCGGCTTGATCGGATTTCTGGACCTTCCGCGTGAAGAAGTGCCACAGGCTTTGCTGGAGTGTAAAGAAGCGGGAATACGTATTGTAATGGTAACAGGTGACCATTCAGAAACGGCCAAAAGTATCGCGCTGAAGATCGGACTGACATCTGATCCGGATGAAAAAGTAATGCACGGCAGTACACTTTTTCCAAATGGAAGTCTGACTGAAAAGGAACGTTTTGAAATTTTGAATACGCTTATATTTTCACGTGTTTCTCCCTCACAGAAGCTGGAATTGGTTTCCTTATTTCAGAAAGAGAATTGGATTGCTGCCATGACCGGTGATGGTGTAAATGATGCTCCTGCATTGCGGAAAGCCGATATCGGGATTGCGATGGGGAAACGCGGAACTCAAGTTGCCAGAGAAGCTGCCGATATGATCTTGCAGGATGATTCGTTTGCGTCCATTGCCAAAGCTGTTAAATATGGTCGTGTGATCTATGATAATATCCGCACTTTCATTGTCTATCTTTTATCCTGTAACTTAAGTGAGATCATGGTGGTGGCTATTGCCGGATTTATGAATCTTTCGCTGCCGATCCAGCCTTTGCAAATCTTGTTTTTAAATATTGTGACTGATGTTTTTCCTGCTTTGGCTCTCGGTATGACTGAAGGAAGCCCATTTGTGATGAAGCAGAAGCCTCGGAACCCATCGGAGCCCATCATCAATAATAGAAAATGGATCTCTATTTTTGTATATGCCTTGTCTCTTTCTCTCAGCGTGCTGAGTGTTTTTTGGTTTGCGCATTATCAGCTGAACTATTCTCCTCAGCTTTGTAACAACATCGCTTTTTTTTCATTGGCGTTTGCTCAGCTTCTGCACCCCTTTAATTTGGTCTCGGTAAAAGAATCATTTTTTAAAAATGAGATCACACACAATTTGTATGTGTGGCTTGCCATTGCTTTTTGTGTCTTTTTGATTCTGATCGTTTATTTTGTTTCTCCTTTCAATCAGATCTTATCATTGCAGCCATTACAATCAAAATCTTGGCTCCTGATAGCGATCGGAAGTGTGCTGCATTTGTTTTTGATCCAGTTTTTTAAACGGCTGAAACTGGTTGATTAAACTCTTTTATTATTAATGAATTCAACTCATCATTATAATAGTATTCATCGTTATTACCGCTCTGAATTCAATGCTTTATTGGTTCTGTTGAAAAAGGTAAAACAAAATCCTGCTGAAGAACCGGTCCATCAACTGCGGCTTACGGTCAAAAGGATGAGGGCCTTGTTTGCTTTTTTTGAATTGCTGTTTCCTGAAAAGTTCAATTCAAAAAAATATAATGCCTCAATTAGAACTATTTTTAAAGCGGCCGGTATTATCCGTGAACAACAGCTAAATCAGCATCTTGCTCTCTCTGTTTTTCCGGCTTTATCGGTGAGGCCTTATGTTTTATATTTAAGAAAACGAGAGAAAATAGCGAAAAAAAAATTCGCTAAGATTTCAGCTGATATCGATCTCAAAGCTTTGTATTCAGTTTCTTTAAAATTAAAAAAATACAAGAAGTCGTTTTCGGAAATAAACATTCATCAGCAATTGAATGATTTTATGTACATGGAAACGTTGAAGATGAAACAGTTGTTTACCGCTAATGCTGATCAGAAAACGATACATTCCATCCGCATCGAATTAAAAAAACTGGATGCCATTGCTTCACTCTTGCAGAAAACAGATCCGGAGAAGCAGATCATCCTCAGGCATACGAAATACCTCGGGAATTTAATTGGCGACTGGCATAATAAAATTGTATTGTTGGATTCGATGGAACAGTTCTATAGGAAGAAAAAAGACAAAGCAGGTGTCCGCTTCGGAACCTTAGTGGCTTCCTTCAGCGATCTGAAAACTATTGATCCTGTTTTTTTTGAATCTTTAAGAAGCGGTATCACACAACTATTTGAAACCGTTCATTCTGTTAATTCAGGCAGTTTCTCTGTTTGACGCGATGAAGCAATGATCAGAAATACAGCGATGCTGATCGCTGCTGCGAAATAACACCATACCGATACTACATTTTCAGGATAATATAATTTAGAAATGATATAGGACGACAACATCAACATTCCGATGTAGATCATTTTTTTTAGACTCGATATAAATGCTGGCAACACTGTCGGCAAGAAATAAAAAACACTGCCCAGATTGATCACGATGGTTGAAAAGTTTTGATTGTATTGAATGTGATGATTGCTGATGCTCGAATGGAAATCAGATGTAATTAAAGTATATGCCATGTAAAAAGAAGTAATGCATCCGATGCCTGTTAATCCCAGAAGCACTCTTTTTCGTGTATAATTTGATTCCATCAAAAAGATAGAGAAGGGCACCCAAACTGGCCACAACACCTGTGCAATAAACAAGAATGTATACGTTGCACTGTTATTCCACCCCGATACATTCATATTTGTAAGGGATAGCCAGATGATTCCTTCTGTAAACTGCTGGATCGCGAAAAGTACAGGAATCACTGCAAATGCAATTTGTGCCGTTGTTTTTACATTTTTTATGGATCCGATTCCACCTGCTAATAATATAGCACTCACTCCGAAACTCGCACTTGCTGAAAAACACATTTTCTTTCTTTTTAAATTTAATTCACTATTCTTTTTCAGCATCTGTTCAACTCGTATCTATATTGAATGAAACAAAACTTCTACATGATTCTTTTTACTTTACAGATAGATACAATTATCTTGTTTCCGTTCTTTCATTTTCGGTTTTTCATCACCATATCCTAAAACTACTGCTAATTGCACTTCTTCTGTTTCCGGGATTTTTAATTTTGGATATTGCTTTGTTTGCTCCACAAATTTTGCCAGTCCAACCGGACACGTTTCTAATCCAAATGATTTTGCAGCCAGCATTATGTTTTGTGCGCACATGCCGATGTCCAGCGTTGCCCATTCATCTTCCTTTGGAGAGGTTATAAAGATCACTGCCGGTGCTCCATGAAAGATGGGGTCTTCTGTTTTTAAAAAATCGGTGTTGTGTGAAAAATGTAAAAAATCCTGTGTTGTCTTAATAATGCTTTTTATTCCCGAACGGATCACTCCTTTGATCACTGCTCTGGAGATCATTTTTGAAAATAATGCGATCTCTTCCGGATTTGTTAGTATATAAAATCTCCATACTTGTTTATCCATAGCAGAAGGCGCCATTCTAGCTGCTTGAATGATCTTATCGATCAGTCTTTTCTCTACCGGACGGTTTTGATATTTTCTTACTGCTCTTCTTTCATAGATCGTGTCGATCATACTTTTCTCTGTTTTTTTTTCTGTTTTTACCGAAATGTTCTCTAGTACATTTTCCATGCTATAGCTCTTTTTTGTAAGTAAATATAGAAGACTGTCTGACAAAGAAAGACTTGTTTTTTAAGCTTTTGAATGACAGCAATCATTCAGTTGATTGATACTTCTTATTTCTTTTTTTTCTGATTTGAGTTTATTTTAGATTGTCTAATTTTTATTCATTCTTGTTTACTGTGAAGCGAAAAAAGCTTTTTCTGATCACTTTTTTAGTGTTTGCTCTAGCAACGATCTTTTATTTTATTTTCTTAAAAGGCCGTTCTGTTGCACCTGTATTTAAAACCGTGAAGGTTGAAAGAGGCGATCTGTCAACTGTTGTAACTTCTATAGGTTCTATCAATGCTCTTACTACTGTTTTAGTTGGTGCACAGGTTTCGGGTACGATCTCCGAATTGTTTGCGGATTTTAATTCAGTAGTAAAAAACGGACAAGTGATCGCGCTGATTGATACCACTTTCCTTGCAGCATCAAAAGCTGAATCGGGAGCCGCTGTTGAAAAAGCAAAGGTGCAATTGAAGCAAATGAAAATTGAATTGGACCGCATCACGTATTTGTATGACAATAAAGCGATTCCGAAATCGGATTTTGATCTTGCGCTTTCCAATTACGAAAATGCTGTAGCAACATTAAAAGCTACGCAGGCTCAGTGGATCCGTTCTGTCATCAACCTTCAATATGCGACCATCAGAGCACCAATCAGCGGTATCGTCATTTCCCGCGATGTGGATGTCGGCCAAACCGTTGTCTCCAGTTTTAATACGCCCACCTTGTTCACCATCGCGAAAGATCTGACGAAAATGCAGGTGTATGCAAATGTAGATGAAGCCGATATCGGACAAATAAAAATAGGGCAGGAGGCTACCTTCAATGTGGATGCTTATCCCAACGAATTGTTTTCCGGACTGATCAAACAGATTCGCCTGAAACCAAATGTTATTCAGAATGTGGTAAACTATACGGTGATTATCGATGTGCCAAATCCTGATCTTAAGTTGTTACCTGGTCTAACAGCAAACATAGATGTGACCGTGCAGGAACGTGAAAATGTTCTCAAACTGCCTTCTGCTGCTTTACGATTTGTGCCCTCTGCTGAGCAGATGGAAACACTGATGGTATTACCTGATTCTGTCAAAAAATATTTTCAATCTTATAAAACGATTAGCCTTGCAAGCGGTTATTCTGTTTATGTTTGGATAAAAACGGCTGCAGGTGTTTTTCCTAAACGTGTAACAGTCGGACTGATTGAAGGTGGTTTTGCTGAAGTAAGTGGTGAACTGAAAGAAAGCGATGAAGTTGTTGTGGGCATTTTCAATAAAAATGAAAACGATGTCGCTAAAAATCCATTCATGCCTTCTTTTTCTCCCCACAGAAGAAATAAATAAGCAGATGGCCGCAATCATTGAAGTTAACAACATTAAGAAAGTTTACAGTATGGGCGACATTGAGGTAAATGCGCTCAGAGGTATTTCCGTCACCATCAATGCGGGTGAATTTGTCGCGATCATGGGTGCAAGCGGTTCAGGGAAATCCACTTTTATGAATATCATCGGTTGTTTAGATCGCCCAACAGCAGGGGATTATTTTTTAGAAGGGGCGGATGTGAATCGTCTGGATAAAAATCAGTTGGCTGAACTGAGGAATACGAAACTCGGATTTATTTTTCAATCTTTTAATGTATTGCCGCGGACATCAGCTATCGAAAATGTAGAACTTCCGCTTTTATATAACCGAAAGATCAGCAACAAAGAAAGAAAAGAACGAGCCTTTGAAGCCTTGAAATCTGTCGGACTTGCAGACCGGTTAAATTCTCTGCCTAACCAATTGTCGGGCGGACAACAACAACGGGTTGCCATTGCCCGCGCATTGGTGAACGAACCTCTGGTGATTCTTGCCGATGAACCGACAGGAAATCTCGATTCTAAAACCAGCTATGAGATCATGGATTTGTTTCAACAGTTGAACGATAAAGGAAGAACGATCGTGATGGTCACGCATGAACCTGATATTTCACAATTCGCAAAAAGCAACATCGTTTTTCGTGATGGTGCAATTATTACCAATGCTGAAATAAAAGAACGAAAAAAGGCAACCGATGAATTGAAAAAAATGACTGCACCACAAAACGTGAAGGAAAATCCATGAGAATAGGCAACCTTTTAAAAGCATCTATGCGCTCGCTCGGAAAGAATAAACTCCGGACGCTTTTAACCATGATGGGAATTATAATTGGTGTGGCATCTGTTATCTCCATGTTGGCGATTGGGGAAGGATCAAAAAAAAATATTCAGGCATCCATCTCCAGCATGGGAACCAATTCCATTATGATCATTCCCGGAACCATCACTCAGGGCGGAGTAAGGATGGAAGCAGGTACATCGCAAACGCTGAAAAGGGAAGATGCGGAAGCGATTGCTGAGCGTTGCGAAAATGTTATTTATGTATCACCATTGGTTTCTAAAGGTTCACAGATCGTTGCCGGTTCAGAAAATTGGCAGACCATAGTGATGGGTGTTTTTAACGATTATTTTTTAATCCGTAACCTGAACATGAAAAACGGAACAGGTTTTTCTGAAAGTGACGACCGGTCCGCAGCGAAAGTCTGCGTAATCGGAAAGACAATTGTCAACAATTTGTTTGGTGAGAACAGCGAGCCGGTCGGAGAAGTTATCAGGATCAACCGCATGCCTTTTAAGATCATCGGAATATTAGAAGAGAAAGGGCAAAATACGTTCGGGCAGGATCAGGATGATGTGATACTTGCACCCTTTTCCACTGTGCAAAAACGAATGCTTTCCACCACTAATGTAAATATGATCATCGCTTCAGCGATTTCGGAAGAGCAGATCGAAGGTGCGAAGGAGGAGATCACTCAGCTTATCCGCGATCGTCACAAACTATCAGAAAAAGAGGAAGATGATTTTACGGTAAGAACACAATCCGATATCAGTAATATTTTTGGAAGTGTCTCCCGTGTATTAACTATTCTCCTTGCGAGCATTGCCGGAATATCATTATTGGTGGGCGGAATCGGTATCATGAACATTATGTTGGTTTCGGTCACCGAACGAACACGTGAAATCGGTATTCGTTTGGCGGTAGGAGCAAAAAGCAAAGATGTACTTATACAGTTTATGATCGAATCTGTTTTTATCAGTTTCCTTGGAGGAATCATCGGGATTGTATTCGGGATCCTTGTTGCTGTTTCTGTGGCAAAATTTGGCGGCTGGCCGGTGTCCGTTACCGTTTTTTCTATCCTCTTATCCTTTTTGTTTTCCGCTGTTGTCGGAGTTTTTTTTGGTTGGTATCCAGCCCGAAAAGCGTCCAACCTCAATCCAATCGATGCGCTACGGTACGAATAAAGTAATGGTTCTAAATCTTTATGAACACCGTTTTCATCTATTCCTGCATTTTCTCTTTTCCCGATCTTTATTTTTGAAATTAATAAATAAAAAGCTACATTTATTTTCGATTTGGCTACACCTGAATCCTATTTGCTCTTATTCTCCTTAGTGAAAATTAAATGTTTATAGGAGAAGGGAATTATTAAGCAAAAAATAAAATTTTAAAAATGACAGAAACTGATCGTTTGACTGTTTTATTGGAGGAAGAGAAAAAGAAGAATTTGCTGCTTTTAAAAGAATTACAGCAAAAAAAGGATGAACTTGAATCACTATTGAATAATAGTGAATATAATACGTATCGTACTGTTATTGAATCTGCGAATGATATTATTTTTAAGACCGATCTGAAAGGGAACTTTACTTTCGTAAATCCTGCTGCTGAAAATAAAACAGGCTATCTGAATAACGAATTAATTGGCATGCATTTCATGACAGTTATTCGTGATGATCACCGGAATCGTATACAGCAAACATACATCGATCAGTATCAATCTCAATTAAAGACTTCGTATTCCGAATTTCCATTTATTTCAAAAAGTGGCAACGAGATCTGGGTCGGACAAAACGTTCAGCCAATATTTGATACCGAAAATAATATTGTCGGTTTTACTGCAATCACAAGGGATATCACTGAACGGATAAAATCACAGGAGCAATTGCACTTACTAAATACCCGATTCGAATCGATTGTTAATAATCTGGATATCGGATTGGTATTGGAGGATACTAACCGTAAAACAATTATGACAAATCAAAAGTTTT
>JBILYL010000082.1:0-9364 GCA_044377775.1 Bacteroidia bacterium | reverse complement strand
ACGAGTGCATGCGTAAGCATAACAAATACAGGAATAAATGCACCAAATCAGAACAATGAATTAAAAATTTATCCAAATCCTGCCAACGAAAAAGTAATCATCGAACTTGAAAATCTGATCGGACAACATTTGAAAATCGTGAATGCTATTGGTCAGGTAGTCTATGATGCTGAAATAAAAAATAAGAAAATTGAAATTGATCTTTCCGATTTAGCGAACGGGATTTATACTGTTCAAGTGCAAACAGCAAAGGGTATTGTTCTAAAAAAATTGGTGAAGAATTAAAGAAATATTTAAAAAGTCAAATTTAAAATATTTAATGAATCATAAATGAAAAATACAATTATTAGAAAAAAATCAAAACTAGGAATATTCGTATTACTACTATTTATTATACAAAACAATTTGGTTGTAAATGCAGCAATAACATTTCAAAAAACATTTGGAGGCACTAGCGATGAATACGGCTATGCGACCGAACAATTAAGTGATGGAGGATATATCATGTGTGGAAGAACAATCAGTTTCGGGGTGGGCGGATTCGATAATTATTTGATTCGATTAAATGCCAATGGAGATACCTTATGGACAAAAACATATGGCAATATAGGATATGATGAAGCACAATCAATCAAACAAACAAGTGATGGAGGATTTATTATGGTTGGGCAAACGGCAACTGTCGATTGGGCTGGCGATGTGTACCTCGTAAAAACGGATGCGAATGGTGTATTAGTTTGGTCTACCGCTTTTGGAACTGCAGGTAAATTTGATTTCGGATATTCTGTTCGACAAACTTCTGACGGTGGATATATTATTGCTGGACTAACCAATAGCACAGGTGCTGGACTTAGGGATGTTTTACTATTAAAAACAAATTCTACAGGTGTTTTACAATGGTCAAAAACCTATGGTGGAGCGTCTGATGATGAAGGCAAATCTGTTGAAGAAACAGCAGACGGAGGATTTATAATATCAGGCTTTACGCAAAGCTATGGTTCTGGCTACCAAATGTATCTTATTAAAACAAATTCAACTGGAAATATTACATGGTCAAAAACCTTTGGTGGTGGCGGCATGGAACTTGGCTATTCAGTAAAACAGACCTCTGATGGCGGGTATGTTCTTTTAGGTTATTCCGATTCCTATGGCTCAGGACTTGTAGATGTTCTGCTTTTAAAACTAACAGCAACAGGGGGTATATCCTGGAGCAAAACGTATGGAGGTGCTTCTGATGATTATGGATCATGTATAAATATTACTTCCGATGGTGGATATATCATTTCCGGTAAAACATTGACTTATGGCGGTGGCGCAGGTGATTTTTATTTAATAAAAACAGATGTTAATGGCTTACACCAGTGGTCTAAAGCATATGGTGGAACAGCGCTTGACCAAGCAGGAAATGTTCGACAAACTGCGGATGGTGGCTATATACTTACGGGCTATACAATGAGTTTTGGCGCAGGTATAAGAGAGGCCTATCTTGTAAAAACAGATGCAACCGGTGCATCAGGATGTAATGAATTTACTGCTACGACTCAAACAACTTCAGCTACTGTAGCAAACAGTACAGGTGCCACAGAAGGTCTTGGACTAAGTGCCGTAAGCCCAGTTACAGCAACAAGAAGAGTAACGCCTGTTGTCACTACTTCATGTTCTTCAAGTGCTTGTTCTTTAACAATTGCTTCCTTTGCACAAACAAACGTTTCGTGCAATGGAAGTACAAATGGAACTGCTTCCATTTCAACTGCAGGTGGTGTTGGTACCTTAACTTACAACTGGACTCCCGGAAATCCAATAGGAGATGGAACAGCAAGTGTTACAAATTTAAGCGCTGGAAGTTATAGTTGCACAATCACGGATGCAAACGGTTGTACAACATCACAATCAGTTACAATCACTCAACCTACTGCACTTGTTGCCACTCTATCATCACAAACAAACATAAGTTGCTTTGGCGGAAGCAATGGTGCTGCAAGCATTTCTATTAGTGGTGGAACAACTGCATATTCATACAACTGGACTCCGGGAAATCCAATAGGAGATGGAACAGCAAGTGTTACAAATTTAAGCGCTGGAAGTTATAGTTCCACAATCACGGATGCAAATGGTTGCATAGCATCACAAACAGTTACAATCACTCAACCTGCTGCAATAAATAACTCACAAAATATTTCTATTTGTGCCGGACAAACATTTGTAATTGGAACAAATAGCTATTCAACTTCAGGAATTTATACGGATATGTTATCAGCAATAAATGGATGCGACAGCACTGTAACAACAAACCTGACTGTAAATCCTTTAATAGATTTAACAACTACTACATCCGGAAATTCAATCACTGCAAATACAAGTCCAGCAGACTATCAATGGATTGATTGTAATAATGGAAACAGTATACTTGTTGGAGCAATTTCACAAGTATATACTTCAACAGCGAATGGAAATTATGCTGTAATTATTAGTCAAAATGGATGCAGTGATACCAGTGCATGTGTAACTATTACAACTACCGGTATTGTATTAAAACCAAACAATGAAGACATTCAGATTTTTCCTAATCCTACAGCGTCAACAATAACGTTAAAAGGACTTTCAGCTGATAGTCATATTAATATCATGAATGCATTGGGACAAACAATATTTTCTAAAACGATCAATCAAAAGGATGTAGAAAAAATTATTGATCTTTCTGATTTTAAAAACGGTATGTATTATATACTAATAGAGAATAAAGATAAAAGTATATCAAGAAAAATTATAAAGGAATAAATTAGCATATCAATAATTATATGATAAACATACCTTTCAATAAAAGTTGAAAGCTATGTTTATCATAGATTAAAGCAGAATATTATTTCAACAATTCACCTAATGCGCTGTCAAAGATCTTTTTAGCATCAGCTACAGTACCAAATGATTCTTCATCAACAATCATTTCATTCCCTTTCACATCACCAAGATATTCGAATTCAGCTCGGGATGCCATCATAAGATCAATAAATTTATCTTCGTCCGATTTTTTTACAGAAACAACAACCCGGCTCTGAGCTTCCCCAAATAAAAATGCATCTTTACGAATTTCGGAATCCGCACTAATGTCGAAACCCAAACCATTTGTCATAGCACTTTCTAATAAGGTAATAAATAATCCACCATCAGCACAATCGTGAGCAGACTGAACAACACGTTCTTTAATAATTGTCTTTACAGCTTTTTGAACTTCATACTCTTCATCTAAATTAAAGAACGGAGCAGGAGTATTTTTCACACTGTGAAAAGAATATAAATATTCAGAAGAATTGATACAATTTTTAGAACTTCCGATCAGGTAAATAGAATCTCCCTCATTTTTAAAATTTAAGGTCATGCGGTTCGCCTTATCTTTCATCACTCCCAACATTCCGATTGTAGGTGTAGGAAAAACAGGACCTTCATAAGAAGATTGATTATAGAAACTTACATTACCACCTGTAACAGGTGTTTCAAACTTAATACACGCGCTTCCCATTCCTTTAATAACATTCACAAATTGCCAGTATACTTCAGGATTATAAGGATTTCCAAAATTAAGACAGTTTGTAATTGCTGAAGGCTCAGCACCACTGCAAACGATATTACGTGCCGCTTCGGAAACAGCAATTGCACAACCTACTTCAGGATCGGCATTCACATAGCGTGCATTACAATCTACTTTCAGAGCAATCGCTTTTTTTGTACCTTTAATATTAACGATTGCAGCGTCAGAAGGCGCGTTTGTACTCATGTTTGCAGTACCAACCATTGAATCGTATTGATTGTATACCCATTGTTTGGATGCGATATTCGGATGAGAGATCAAAAAATCTGCTACCGCTTTCAGATCTTTCGGAACCTCAACTGAATCAATATTAAATTTTTGAGCCTCTTTAAAATAAGCTGGCTCTTTGTAATCTCTGTGATATACCGGTGCACCACCACCTAAAACAAGGTCAAAAGCAGGAACATCAGCAACCAATTCATCACCAACATAAAACTTAATACGTTTTGTGTCTGTAACTTGTCCGATCAAAGCACAATTTAAATCCCATTTAGCGAATACTTTTTCAACATCTTTTTCTCTTCCTTTTTTAACTACGATCAACATGCGTTCCTGAGATTCGGAAAGAAGAATCTCAAATGGTTGCATATTTGCCTGACGTGTAGGTACTCTGTCCAACCAAATATCCATTCCATGTTCGCCCTTTGCAGACATTTCAGAGGTTGAGCAAGTGATCCCTGCTGCACCCATATCCTGCATACCAATAACAGCACCCGTTTTTATAACCTCTAATGTTGCTTCCAAAAGTAATTTTTCCTGAAAAGGATCACCTACCTGAACAGCAGGCAAATCTTTTGCTGAATCTTCAGTTATATCTGCAGATGCGAATGTTGCTCCGTGAATACCGTCTTTTCCGGTTGCTGATCCAACGATAAACACAGGATTACCAACACCGTAAGAAGTCGCAGAAACCGTTTCACCGGCTTTTACGATACCGGCACTCATCGCATTCACCAATGGATTCACATTGTAACAGTCGTCAAAAAACACTTCACCACCAACACAAGGAATACCAAAAGCATTACCATAATCTCCAATTCCTTTTACAACACCCTTTACAAGCCATTTTGTTTTTTCCAATTTAATATCACCAAATCGCAGTGAATTAAGTTGTGCGATCGGGCGGGCACCCATTGTAAAAATATCACGATTGATCCCTCCTACGCCTGTTGCAGCCCCCTGATAAGGCTCCAAAGCACTCGGGTGATTGTGAGATTCAATTTTGAAAGCGCAACCTAAACCATCACCTATATCAACCAATCCGGCATTTTCCTCACCCGCTTCAGCAAGGATATAAGGTCCTTTTTTAGGAAGTTTCTTCAGCCAAACGATTGAATTTTTATAAGAACAGTGCTCACTCCACATTACCGAAAAGATACTTAGTTCGGTAAAATTCGGTACGCGCCCAAGTATCGCAATGATCTTTTCATATTCATCTTGTAATAAGCCTAATTTCTTCGCTGTTTCAACGGTCGTTAATTGATCTTGTGCTGTAGTTGACATATATTTTATTAATTATTTTTTAGTATTAAGCTATTCCGTTTAATAATCGGGCTGCAAACATCCTTTTTGAGGAGTTCAAATTTACGCAAAACCACTCTATTGCACAGAATAATTTATTTGGAGTTTTCAACAGTTTTTGAATTACTATATTTGGACAAAATATATCTGACAAAAGCATGTTCCGTTTATTTTTCTGATTTTTACGAATTACTCGTTATTATCAGCAAAACAGCATTATCAGCACGTTTAACACGAGAAAAAAACTTGGAAATATTACTAACCATAACATACTCAGCACTTTTCATCTTTTTAATCCATAAGATGAGCTTTTTCAACGCGGATGGTATCTCCAAACGCGGATTTACAATTCTATTTATCCTGAAACTGTTTTTCGGATTTATGCTATGGGCGATCTATACGTTCTATTATACAGAAAGAGCAACTGCGGATATTTACAAATATTTTGATGACAGCAAAGTCATTTTTGACAGTTTAAAAACAAATCCGTTCGACTATTTTAAAATGCTATTCGGCATAAAAAACAACACTCCTGCATTTGATCAATATTACTCACAAATGAATTTTTGGGCGCAAAAATCGGGTGCCAGCATCTATAACGACAGCCACACTATTATCCGCTTCAATGCTTTAGTAAGATTATTCTCTTTCGGATATTACAATGTCCACACAGTAGTTATTTGTTTTCTTTCATTGATCGGACTAACAGCTATTTATAAAACATTTGTTAACGAATTGCAAAACAAAAAACGGGAATTACTTTTTGCGGTATTTCTGCTTCCTTCTGTTCTATTTTGGGGTTCCGGGGTATTAAAAGAAGGTTTGATCTTATTTACACTGGGATTATTCATCTATTATTCAAGTAAATTATTCAGGCTACGAGCCCTTATTTTTTTTATGGGAGCCGCTTTATTGCTGGCATTATCAAAATTTTATGTATGGGTTGCTGTATTGCCAAGCATTGCTATATTAATATGGTCAAACTTAAGTCGTTCAAAAAAAATATTTCTAAACTATTTTTTGATTCTTATATTTACCGGAACGATCGGATTAAACATCGATTCTTTCTCAAACATTCAAAACCCGCTTGTAACTCTTTCACAGAAACAGTTGGAGTTTATCCAATTAGCAAACGGAGAACTACGCGACTCCAACAACAATCCGATTCCTCCTGCAAAAAGTGTGAT
The DNA here is from genome assembly GCA_044377775.1 of Bacteroidia bacterium. Classification (GTDB taxonomy): domain Bacteria; phylum Bacteroidota; class Bacteroidia; order 2-12-FULL-35-15; family 2-12-FULL-35-15; genus 2-12-FULL-35-15. The sequence continues at coordinate 3,070 of JBILYL010000082.1, read as the reverse complement.
CATCATCAACAAACTGGATCCGACCTTTTATTCTTTTATAAGGAACAGCCCGCAAGCACTCATCAACACCACGCTGCGTCCGTATTTATGGGAAGTCCGATCACCAATGATGTTACTTGCAGCAATGGAATCCATGCTACTTCTTTTTATGCTCGCACTGATTCTCTTTTTCATTCAACCATTAAAAAATATTAAATGGAAATATGTTTTATTTTGTCTTTCGTTTGTATGCCTTCAATTTTTGATCATAGGTGAAACGACTCCGATTTTGGGAGCAATAGCTCGTTACAGAATGATCGCACTGCCTTTTTTGATCATCGCATTTATTTTCATTTATGACAAAGAAAAATTATTAAAACTAATGCCTTTTTTAAAAAAAATACTGGATTAATAAATTAGTTTAAATTTGTTCAATAACAATAAAAAAGCAAGTATGAGTTTCAAGAGTTTATTCCGAAAAAAATCGGTACATGATATATTAAAACAAGTTGCAAAAGATGAAGAAGCTGGCGGACACACACTAGGCAAACACCTAGGAGTAAGGGATCTGGCAGCATTTGGTATTGCCGCAATCATTGGAGCGGGTATATTCAGCACTATAGGAAAAGCAAGTTCAGACGGTGGTCCTGCAGTTATTTTTCTGTTTTTATTTACGGCAATTGCATGTGGATTTGCAGCTTTTGCCTATGCCGAATTTGCATCAATGGTTCCTGTGTCGGGCAGTGCATACACCTATTCTTATGTCGCATTCGGTGAATTAATTGCATGGATTATTGGCTGGGCATTAATTATGGAATATGGGATAGGAAATATTACAGTTGCAATATCGTGGAGTGATTATTTTACAGGCTTATTAAACAGTGGTGGAATACACCTTCCTCAATGGGTTCAAATGGATTACCTGACGGCTTCAAAAGGATACGATGATGCGCTTGCACTCATGCAAAGTGGAAAAACATTTGAAAATCTGAGTAGCGCGACACAAGCTGCACATATTGCATGGACAACAGCACCAACCATTGGACCATTTCATTTTATAGCTGATTTACCTGCATTAATGATCATTATTTTTATTACTTGGCTTGTATATCGCGGAATGAAGGAGTCAAAAAATGCAAGTAATTTAATGGTTGTAATCAAACTTTGCATCATTTTATTAGTCATTGCTGTTGGTGTATTTTATGTTGATACAAAAAACTGGGATCCATTTGCTCCAAATGGATTAGGTGGAATACTCAAAGGTGTGTCGGCCGTATTTTTTGCATACATAGGTTTTGATGCCATCTCTACCACTGCTGAAGAATGTAAAGACCCTCAACGGGACTTACCAAGAGGCATGATGTGGGCAATCATTATTTGCACTGTTCTTTACGTTATTATTGCACTTGTGCTTACTGGTATGGTTAATTACTCTGAACTAAATGTAGGTGATCCGCTTGCATTTGTTTTCGAAAAATTAAATTTAAAATGGATGTCCGGAATTATTGCGGTTAGTGCAGTAGTAGCAATGGCGAGTGTTTTATTGGTTTTCCAGATGGGGCAACCACGTATATGGATGAGCATGAGTCGTGATGGTTTGCTACCTAAAAAATTCTCAAAAATTCATCCCAAATATAAAACGCCTTCCTTTGCAACAATTGTTGTGGGCTTCGTTGTAGCTGTCCCTGCTTTATTTATGAATCTGACAATGGTAACAGATTTGTGTAGCATTGGAACATTGTTCGCATTTGTTTTGGTGTGTGCAGGGGTATTAGTTCTGCAAAATAAAAAAGATATTCCGAGAGGAAAATTCAAAACACCTTACATCAATGCTAAATTTATTATGCCGATTTTGGTTATTGTCGCAGTGGTACTTTCATTCACATATAATAAAGAAGCAACCGTTGCATTTTTGACAAATGAAAAACAAATGAATGATGCAACTACTATTGTGACGTCATTAAATGAAAGTCAAATAAATGATATAAAAACGCACTTAATAACTTCTGACAGTGCAAATTTTGCAGCTAATAACAATGATATTGAAACGTATATGAGCGGTTTGGATGAGATTGCATATTCGGGTTTAATTCAAGACCTTCCAATTGCTGAAGGCTTAAAATTTGAATCCGGATTCAGTTTATTTAAACACAAGATCCCAATGTGGATTTTTATTTTAATTTCAATAGGATTGGTTGTGTGGGCATACGTAGAGAACCTTTCACTCATCCCACTGCTAGGACTAACAAGCTGTCTTTATATGATGGCAGAACTAGGATTATCCAATTGGATTGGATTCGGAATATGGCTTCTTGTAGGTCTTTTAATTTACTTTGGTTACAGCAAAAAACATAGTAAACTAAATACACATGCTTAATCAATTATAAAAACTTATCAAAAAAGCAGTGGCAATTGTCACTGCTTTTTTGTTGGACAAAACATTAATGTAAATCGTATATTTGTAGGAATACAAATGAATACTGAAATCATGAATAAAATAGCATTTATTACCGGTGCAACAGCTGGTATAGGAAAAGCAACAGCTGAACTCTTTGCTAAAAACGGATATAACATTATTATTACCGGCAGAAGAAAAGAGCGACTGGATAAATTTTCTGCTCAATTAAAAACAAACTACAAGATTGATGTACTCACTTTAAATTTTGATGTACGAAATCTGAAAGCCGTTGAGGCAGCTATCAATTCCATTCCCGAAAACTGGAAAAAAATAAATGTTTTGCTAAACAATGCAGGACTTGCAGCCGGCTTAGGCTCTATTCAGGAAGGCAGCACAGATGACTGGGAAAGAATGATCGATACAAATATTAAAGGATTATTATACATTACCAGAAACATTGCTCCACTAATGATACACAATGGATATGGCCACATTGTGAACATTGGTTCCATTGCCGGAAATGAAGTGTATGCAAACGGGAATGTATACTGCGCGACCAAACATGCTGTTGATGCTTTAAACAAAGGAATGCGAATTGATCTGCTTCCTCATAACATAAAAGTAACCGCAATAAATCCGGGTATGGTGGAAACTGAATTTTCCATCGTCCGTTTTAACGGTGATGAAGACAGA
>JBILYL010000081.1:0-9373 GCA_044377775.1 Bacteroidia bacterium | reverse complement strand
ATGGTTTATAAGGTTTATATAAACTCAAATATACAATAATTTTCAAATCTGAAAATTTCAACCAATCACTTCTTCCAAAACAGCCAAAGACTTAATTTCTCCAAACGAATGAATATGCAACTGAAAAAACAAAACCAATGTATGCAAAAGGATTTTACGTTGACCAGAATCTATTTTCACATGGTCCATCTTCTCAAAATTTGAATTCAGCAATTCAGAGAAAGACCCGGCCATTGATGCTTTTAAATAATTATTATGACTTGGAATATGCGAAACAAAACGACCCTCAATTAGTTCAAAACAGGGCGTGTTTTCTGAAAAAGTACCTTGGGGGTAAAAGCCTAAAAAACGACTCAATTGAAGTAAAAAACAAAGATGAAAATTCGTGCAACTTTCAGTTTTTAGGTCTAAGATCAATAATGAATTTTTTATAAATAAAAACAGATCCTCATCAGGGTGCTCTTCTTTTAAAGCACGAAACAACATTTCATTTAAGAAAATAGCGATCGAACTTTTTACGATATTATAGGGAATGTCGGCATAAGGATGCAAACTATTAATCTCTGATATACGCTGCAAACCGGGCTTGTCGGAGTTATAAACAACAAGATCAACCAATGCAAGGGGTTGAAAGAGTGATGCCTTCGTTTTTGATTTTTTACCACGAACTCCGCTAATCATATATGATTGCAGTCCGAATTTTTCGGTATAAATTTTTGCTATTAAACTAGAATCTGAATAATTGATTGTATGAAGTATGATTCCACTCGTTTTATGAAGCATATGATCCTTTATACAATCAGAGAATGGTTAATTAATTACCAATATTTTAGTGACCATTTTTTTTGCTCCGTCTTCACTGGTACAAAAGACCATGTAAACACCGGAACTCACACGCTCATCCTTGAAATTCTTACCGTACCAAAGTGCTTGCCCACCTTCTGATTTCGTTTCATACACAAGTGTTCCACTGATGTCGGTAATTTTCAGGGTCGTATTATTCATCAATCCTTTAATCGCGATCGGACCTTCATAATCCGGTTTTACGGGGTTAGGAAAGGCATATACATCCGTGAAATCTTCGAAAGATTCGGTGGAGGTACCTCGATAAGAGATAATTCCTTTGCTTGTTCCAAAATAAACCTCACCTGTTTTATGATTAATGGCAATACTTTTTACATTATTACTAAAAAGCGGACTATTGGATTCATCAAAGTGCTCTAACTGAGTTGTACCATCTGCAGACATCAGAAACACACCCGATTGGGCAGTCGCAATCCATTTACGATTGGCATCATCAATTGCAATTGCTAAAATACTTTCTGTTTCAAGCAATATCTGAACATTCCCGTCCTGTTCAATCAAGATTTGCTGTGCATCAAAATTACTTCCGGTAAAAACATTTTCTGGTGAATAAAATACAGCTACTCCTTTATCAGTACCTACCCATATTTCACCATCTAAATCTTTTGAAAGACAAAAAACAGCATTACTTGGTAAACCGCCATTTCCGGATGAGGTTGTCAGTTTTTTTGAATTTGAAACACTAGGAGTACCTGCGCCTTTATAAACAAGTAATCCTCCTCCACCGGTTGTCAACACCGCCCACTTTTGATCAGAGTCATCTATTAAAATTTGTTCAAGATTTACGGTACCAATAATAGATGAAAAATTTAATGAACCCCAAAGACCTGCTGCTGTTTTGTATGAAACAGAATTGGTTACTCCGGAGTTGGTTACCCACAAATTATTGCCTTTATCAATCGCTAAACCGTATGTCCAGACTGGATTATAGCCACCGGCAAGATTCAAACCTGTCAACGAACTATTTACAGAATTATGAAGTTTAACAGGATAACCATTGTATAATTCCAGGACCCCTTGTCCCCACGTTGATGCGAAAACCCTTTTGGAATTCACGGGATCAACTAAAACATTCATAATATCATAAACAGAATCCATTGAAACAGTAGAGGAAACTGTTTTTATATTATTCCAATGTTCATCTTTAAGCTGGTACAAACCATCAATAATAAATGAATTATATCCACCAGGAGTTACAAGCAGCTGATCATCCGACAAACTCATATTTAGTACCCGCTCGCTGGCAGGTCCATTCGGATAGCGATAATTATACCCCTCTGTTGGGCGCCAGGAAGCCAATCCATACTTACTGTCTGCAAACCAGATAGAACCAGCGTTATCAAGAACAGCGCATTTAGCACGCATAAAATCCGAGAAATAACCGGCATAATAACCCGTACCAGTTAAAGTCGAATTAAATGTGAAAACAGATCCGTCCAAAACCATCACAAATTGGTTATTATTATTTCTTAAACCGTATGTCATATAACCACTCCCTGCAGGAGAAAAACCGGGGGGAATAAAATGTGACCAGGAAGTACCATCAAAAACAAAAAGAGAATCCTCTCCGTATGCATTTGTCATTATATTTTTTGAATAGTTCGTATAGATCTTACCGTAATAAGAAGTAATTGTATTATAAACGCCAGTTGGAATATCAATGCCGGTTGTCAGGTTATTAATTTGTGTCCAGGCCGTAAAATTTGCCAGATTCGGATTACTCAACAACGCTCTGTATATACCGTCATCAGTGGCAACATACAAATATGTACCGTCTGAAGTAATGTCTCTCACATTTATTGTGGCGCCACTCGGACCAATATAGTATGTATCCTTAACTTCATCCCGCTCTGTATCAATAACAACAATTCCAAAACCACAAGAAAGATATGCAAATTGATTTATGAAGTAGATACCATTTATCGATTTATTTCCGATTATGGGCTTACGTTTAATGTCTGATATATTTACAATTCCATTTGATTCAATGATATCAATATTTGAGTTTTTATAGGCAATCAAAAATTTTCCGTTATAAGGATTGAAGCTAACCACCACTCCTTCTATATCAGATAAACCATTGACTTTTGACATGCGGCTCATCGAATTATCGGATTTTTTGAAATTAAAAATTCCGCTGGTTGTAACACAGTATACTAAGCCATTTCCCTCAGCAACAGACAAAGCATTTCTATAAGAAAGATGCTCCTGCCAACCGCCAATAGGGATTTGCTGAGCAAACAGAAACGAAGCGATGAAGAGAAAAGGAATTAGTAAACTTATTTTTTTCATTACAAAAGATGGAATTATTCAACAAGTAAACATAAAAGTACAGATTTTATTGTTTTGGATACCATAATAAATCGACAAATAGTTAATACATTTGCAGAACAAATTTGGCTTCGTAGCTCAACTGGATAGAGTGTCGGTTTCCGGTACCGAAGGTTGGGGGTTCGACTCCCTTCGAGGTCACATTAACAAAAAGTCCCCGGATAATTTATCAGGGGACTTTTTTATTTATGCAGAAACAACTGTTTTTCTTTCTTTCTTTTTCACGGAAGAGATCATCGACACAAAATCATCAAACAGATAACGGGAATCGTATGGTCCGGGGCATGCTTCCGGGTGATACTGAACAGAGAATACATTTCTATCAGTATAACGCAGTCCTTCAATCGTATTGTCATTTAAGTTGATATGTGTCACTTCCATGTTTTTTACTTGAGCAACATCTTCTGCCTTTACTCCGAATCCATGATTCTGAGACGTAATTTCGCTTTTTCCGGTAATAATATTCTTTACAGGATGATTTATTCCTCTATGCCCTTTATGCATCTTAAAAGTGGAGATTCCTGAAGCTTCAGCTATCAATTGATGACCAAGGCAAATTCCAAATGTAGGAACACCAGAATTAATTATTTTTTTCACTGTTTCCATTTCCGCTTTCATAACGGAAGGATCTCCCGGTCCATTAGAAATCATAAAACCATCTGGATTCCATTTCAACATTTCTTCGAAAGAAGTTTTCATCGGGAACACCTGAAGATAACAACCACGTTCTACAAGGGAACGCAAAATATTTTTCTTAACACCAAAATCGGTTACCGCTACTTTATATTCTGCACTTGGGTCGCCAACAAAATAGGGTGCTGAAGTACTTACTTTTGAAGACAATTCCAAGCCGGCCATTGACGGGACCTTAGAAAGTTTTTCTTTCAAAACCTCAACATCTTGAGTTTCGGAAGAGATAATGCAGTTCATAGCACCTCTATCACGGATATAACGAACGATTGCACGCGTATCTACATCTGATATTGATACAATATTCCCATCAATAAAATAATCTTTTATAGATCCATCAGAACGTTTACGGGAATGAAACTCATTGAATTTTTTACAAACCAATCCAGCTATCTTAATAGAATCCGATTCTACTTCATCTTTATTTACGCCATAATTTCCAATGTGAACATTAGTAGCAACAATAATTTGTCCAAAATAAGAGGGATCAGTAAAGATCTCCTGATAACCTGTCATTCCGGTATTAAAACAAATTTCACCTGTTGCAATGCCAATTTTTCCGGCCGCTTTTCCGTAAAATACTTTTCCATCTTCAAGTAATAATATTGCGGGAGTTTTTGCTGTATACTTCATAGTTTATTTTTTTCCCTTTTTTAGCTAAAGTGAGCTTTCGGGGGAGGTGTGTGCATAAAAAAAGGATAAAGCAAAATTACTTTATCCTTTTTAAGATTGAAAATATTAAATTAACAAATTATTCACTTTTTGTGCTATCATCTGTTGACTCTTCAGATTTTCCAGCTGTTTTAGCCGTTGCATCTGTTGATTTCTTTTTACCACCACGTCTTGCAGTTTTTGCTTTAGCAGGTGCTTTAGCGGCTAACATATTTTCGTTGTAGTCAACCAATTCGATGAAACACATATCAGCGTTATCGCCTAATCGAGCACCTGTCTTAAGGATGCGGGTATATCCACCCGGACGGTCAGCAATTTTTGTTGAAATATCTTTAAAAAGCATATCAACCGCTTCTTTGTTTCCTAAATAAGCAAACACAGTACGTCTTGAATGTGTTGAATCATCTTTAGATTTTGTCAATAAAGGCTCAACATACATTCTTAAAGCTTTTGCTTTTGCAACTGTAGTATTGATGCGTTTGTGCAGAATCAATGAACTTGCCATGTTAGCTAACATCGCTTTGCGGTGAGCTGATTTTCTGCCTAAATTATTTAATTTATCTCCGTGTCTCATTTTATTTTTTAGTATTTAGAAATTAGATATGTGGATAGTAGACGTAAAACGTATAAGATCCTGAATCCAAAATCCGTTTTATTCTTTATCTAATTTATATTTTGCTAAATTCATTCCAAAAGTCAAACCTTTGTTTGCAACTAAATCCTCTAATTCAGTAAGTGATTTTTTACCAAAGTTACGGAATTTCAAAAGGTCGTGTTTTGCGAAAGAAACCAGATCAGCAAGTGTTTCAACATCAGCAGCTTTTAAGCAATTTAAAGCACGAACTGATAAATCCATATCCACTAATTTAGTTTTAAGCAACTGACGCATGTGTAATGATGTTTCATCAAACTCTTCAGTAGCCATTTTCTCTTCCGTATCCAAAGTGATACGCTCATCAGAAAACAACATGAAGTGGTGAATCAAGATCTTTGCAGCTTCTTTCAGTGCTTCTTTAGGATGAATAGAGCCATCAGTAGTGATGTTCATGATCAATTTTTCGTAATCCGTTTTTTGTTCAACACGGAAGTTCTCGATGCTGTATTGAACATTTTTGATTGGGGTGTAAATTGAATCGATTGGAATTAATCCGGCAGAAGCATTTACAGGTTTGTTCTCTTCAGCAGGAACATAACCACGACCTTTATCAATTGTTAATTCGATTTTCAATTTAACATTTGATTCCATGTTACAGATCACAAGATCAGAATTCAAAACTTGGAAACCAGAAGTAAATTTACCAATATCACCAGCAGTTAATTGAGTTTTCCCAGTTACAATAACCGTTACTTTTTCAAAATCAGTAGTTTCAATTTGTTTTTTGAAACGAACTTGTTTCAAGTTCAAAATTATTTCTGTTATATCTTCAGCAACACCTTTTAGTGTTGAAAATTCGTGATCAACACCTTCTATTTTGATAGTAGTGATAGCATGACCTTCTAAAGACGACAATAAAATTCTTCTTAAAGCATTACCAACGGTAATACCATAACCAGGCTCCAGAGGACGGAATTCAAATTGTCCTTCAGTTTCACTGGAGTTTATCATAATCACCTTATCAGGTTTTTGAAAAGCTAAAATTGCCATGTGTTATATTTTATTAAGTTAATTACTATTATTTTGTCCGTTGCATTGATAAAAACATCAATGCTAATTGCTCTATTACTTAGAGTACAATTCGACAATAAGTTGTTCTTTGATGTTTTCAGGAATCTGAACTCTTTCAGGAACAGCAATAAACTTTCCTGTCATTGTAGATTTATCAAAATCCATCCAAGGGAACGCATTTGTAGCAGAAGCAACACTATTGTTAATTACTTCTAATGTTTTTGAACGTTCACGCACAGCAACAACATCGCCCGCTTTCAAAATATAAGAAGGAATATTAACAACATTACCATTAACTGTAATATGACGGTGTCCAACTAATTGACGAGCACCACTGCGAGTAGGTGAAATACCCATACGATAAACAACATTATCAACACGTGATTCAATCAATTGCAACAATACTTCACCAGTAACACCATGTGCACGTTGAGCCATTGTATAGATTTTAGCAAACTGACGCTCCAAAATACCATATGTATATTTTGCTTTTTGTTTCTCTTGCAACTGAACAGCGTATTCCGATTGTTTCGAACGTTTCTTAGACAAACCGTGTTGTCCCGGAGGGTAATTCTTTTTTTCTAAAACTTTATCAGGTCCAAAAATTGGTTCTTTAAATTTTCTAGCTATTCTTGATTTGGGGCCTATGTATCTTGCCATTGTATTTTCTTATTTTAATATTCTTGTTTATTAATAGCCTTACGGCTTTTGTCTATAAGTCTTATTGCCTATAGATTAAACTCTTCTGCGTTTTGGAGGACGACAACCGTTGTGAGGAATTGGAGTGATATCCATAATCTCTGACACTTCGATTCCTGCTCCGGAAATAGTACGGATTGCAGATTCGCGTCCGGCACCAGGCCCTTTTACAAAAACTTTCACTTTTCTTAAACCTGCATCATGTGCAACTTTAGAACAATCCTGAGCAGCTAACTGAGCAGCATAAGGCGTGTTTTTCTTAGAACCACGAAAGCCCATTTTACCAGCACTAGACCAAGAAATTACTTGTCCGGACAGGTTTGTTAATGAAATAATGATGTTGTTAAAAGTAGCATTTATATGAGCTTCGCCCACTGCATCTACTTTTACAACTCTCTTTTTTGCTGCAGCTTTTCCTGCAGTAGTTGTTTGGTTTCCTTTAGCCATTTTTTTTGTTTATATGATCGTTAACTGTAACGTTAACCATTTGTTTAAATTATCATTTCCTTTATCCTACAACTTTCATTGAAAGGATCAAGAGTTAAGTTCTATTTAGTAACTTTTTTCTTGTTCGCAACAGTTTTACGTTTACCTTTTCTGGTACGTGCATTGTTTTTAGTCGTTTGACCACGAACAGGTAATCCAACACGGTGACGGATTCCACGGTAAGCACCAATATCCATCAAACGTTTGATGTTCAATTGAACTTCAGAACGTAAAGAACCTTCTAATTTATATTTATCAGTAAGGATCGTACGAATAGCAGTTAACTGATCATCATTCCAATCCTGTACTTTTGTATTCCAGTCGATTCCTGCTTCAGTTAATACTTTTTGAGCAGTACTACGGCCAATTCCATAAATATACGTTAAACCGATTTCTCCTCTTTTGTTGTTTGGTAAGTCAATACCCGCAATTCTAGCCATTTTTTTTAATTTAATAGTGTGTTAAAAAACACATTTGTTTTAATACTCTTTTCTGATCAACCAATTTTCAAACAGGTCAATATTCAAATTGGTCTTACCCTTGTCTTTGTTTAAACTTAGGGTTTTTCTTATTGATTACGTACAAAACGCCTTTTCTACGAACGATTTTGCAATCAACACTTCTTTTTTTAATAGATGTTCTAACTTTCATTTTAGTAATTTTTATTTGTATCTGTATGAAATTCTTCCTTTTGTTAAGTCGTAAGGTGACATTTCAATCTTTACTTTATCACCAGTCAATATTTTTATATAATGCATACGCATCTTTCCAGAAATATGAGCTGTAATCACATGTCCGTTTTCAAGCTCAACACGAAACATTGCATTTGACAATGCTTCTAAAATCGTTCCGTCCTGTTCAATTGATGCTTGTTTAGCCATACTTTTTTTATAATCCCAATCTAAATTAAATCCTATAATTAATAATCCAACTCAGGATTCAGTTATTATCTTTTACTCTTTAATACTTCTTCTATATAATCAAAACTTGATAAAATATCTGCTTTATCTTTTCCTACCGCAATGGTGTGTTCAAAGTGTGCAGAAGGCAGATCATCAGCTGAAGTAATCGTCCAACCGTCATTGTGTTGTTTGATTGCTTTTTTTCCAAAATTTATCATTGGTTCAATTGCAATAACCAAACCTTCCTGTAATTTCAAACCGGTACCTTTTTTTCCATAATTAGGAACCTCAGGAGCTTCGTGAAGATTTCTACCGATACCATGTCCGACTAATTCACGAACAACAGAGAAACCATTCATTTCAGCATGTGCTTGAACGGCATCGCCAATATCACCTAATCTTTTCCCTACAACAGCTACATCAATCGCCTTATAGAGGCTTTCTTTAGTAACTTTTAACAGGTTAAGTATCTCTGGTTTAACTTCGCCAATCGCAAAAGTATAGGCAGAGTCACCAACAAATTGATTTTTTATCACCCCGCAATCAACAGAAACAATATCTCCGTCTTTTAGCTCATATTTTCCCGGAATACCATGAACAACTTGTGAATTTACTGAAATACACAATGAATTAGGGAAACCGCTATAATTTAAAAAAGCAGGAATGGCTTTATTATCGTTTATAAACTCGTAAGCAACTTTATCTAACGACAAAGTAGTAACACCGGGTTTAATAACTTTTGCAACTTCAGCCAAAGTTTTTCCAACAAGTAAAGAACTTTCTCTTAATAATTCAATCTCTTCTTTCGTTTTATAATACAAGCCTTTCGACACCCGATCTTCTCCCCTATTTCTTATATTAAGCCGTGGTCATGCTCATTGAAGAGCGACCTTTAATTCTACCATTTTTCATCAATCCATCATAATGACGCATCAATAAATGACTTTCAATTTGTTGAAGTGTATCCAAAACAACTCCAACTAAAATCAGCAAAGAAGTACCACCAAAAAACTGTGCAAATCCTGCTTCAACGTTCATTATAACAGCAAAAGCAGGTAGAATT
>JBILYL010000333.1:0-3146 GCA_044377775.1 Bacteroidia bacterium | reverse complement strand
CACAAAGAGCACCCATAATTACATCACTGTGACCGCCTAAATATTTTGTTGCTGAATGCATCACAATATCCGCACCTAATGCTAATGGATTTTGTAAATAGGGTGAAGCAAAGGTGTTGTCAACGGCACAAATTAATTTATGCTCTTTCGCTATTTTTGAACACGCTTCAATATCTATAATCTGCATGGTTGGATTTGTAGGTGTTTCCAGCCAAATTAATTTCGTTTTGTCGTTAATGTACTTCTTGATGTTATTCGCATCTTTCATATCAATGAAATGAAACTTGATACCAAAAGGTGCAAATACTTTTGTAAACATTCTATAGCTGCCACCATACAGATCGTCACCTGTGATTACTTCATCTCCGGGACGAAGCAATTTCATTACCGCGTCAATCGCACCCATTCCGCTTGAAAAACACAAAGCATATTTTGCTCCTTCCAATTCCGCTAAACACTTCTCCAACGCTGTCCGTGTCGGATTTTTACCGCGGGCATAGGCGTAGCCTTTGTGGTTACCAGGACTTTCCTGCCAGTAAGTGGATGTCTGGTAAATTGGAGTCATGATCGCTCCTGTAGTTGGGTCAGGCTCTTGTCCTGCATGTATTGCTTTGGTCCCGAAACCGAATTTTGATGAATCTTTCATTTGATTTTTTTATTTGAGGGATAAAGGTAATGGTTTTGAAGAAAAAGGGCTTATAAAATGATTTAACATTTTTTAATTATTAACCTTTCGGATTTTCGTAACTTCGCTAAGATAAATGAAAACAATTCAAAAAATAACAGCTGTTTTTTTAGCGGTAGTTTTTCTTTTTTCCAGTTTAGGTTTTACCATAAGTTCAATGGTTTGTATCAAAAGCGGAAAAGGAAAAGTTTCATTTGCTTCGATTGAAGATTGCTGCTCTAAAAAGAAAGAAATAGTAGCTATTATTCCCGAAAAAACGTGTTGTGATGATGAACAGGAACTAAATTTCTCTGAACCGTTTGCAACTATTAATAAAGGCGACTGCTGTGACATTACCAACTTTACTTATAAGTTGAATGATTTTCAAAATGCTCAACAATTATTTCTTGATCTACCTGCTGTTTTAAATACGATCTTTATTTCTACAGAACAATCTTCTTCTTTTTTTGCAGAAAACAAATTGGCTTTTCAATCTTCCGATCTTCCTCCTCCTCCTCACGGACGAACCCTCCTGAATTTTATTTCTATTCTCATTATTTGATTTGTTAAAGTATACGGTTGACCCTTAATCGGGAAAACTTATGTTTCGAGTTTACCGAAAAATCATACTAAAACATTTAAAATCAAATGAATCGATTATTTTATGTAATAATTCTTTTGTCCTTTGCTAAACAAATTTCTGCTCAGCAAACTGCTGGGAAAGTGTTTACTGCAGATGGGAAAGGAAATAAAGAAGAGGTCACAGGTGCAACCGTTTATTGGTCCGGAACCTCAGTTTCTTCAACATCCGACTCAATAGGAATGTTTTCTATCCCGAATCCTGACACCATTCCGGCTCAATTAATTGTAACAATGGTGGGCTTCTTAAGCGATACCATCCGTATAAATAAATTTGATCGGTCTGATGTTTTTGTCGTTCTCAAAAATTCGGTCAATCTGAACATCGTGGAAATTGCTGAAAAACAAGGTACCACCTTGAACAAACTTTTCACTCCTATAAATACGGAAGTGATTAGTGGTAAGGAGCTTTTGAAGGCTGCTTGCTGTAACCTCTCTGAAAGTTTCAGTACCAATGCTTCTGTTGATGTCGCATTTACGGATGCGGTTTCCGGGGCAAAAAAAATTCAAATGCTCGGATTGGACGGAGTGTACACTCAGATTCTTTCTGAAAATATGCCCATGCTACGCGGACTCTCCGCCTCGTATGGGCTCAATTATATTCCCGGCACCTGGATCGAAAATATCATGGTTACAAAAGGAACCGGTTCTGTTGTGAATGGATATGAAAGTATCTCCGGACAGATCAATCTGGAATTTTTAAAACCTCAAGAACAGAAAAAAAGATTTTTTATTAATGTCTATGGCAATCATAAAGGAAGAGCAGAAGCAAATGTTCATGCAGCAAAAAAGATCAATACTAAATTAAGTACGATGCTGTTTACACATGCCAGTTCTAATACAATGAAACAAGACATGAATAAAGATGGTTTTTTAGATATGCCTTTGACCCGGCAATATTCCGTTTTTAACCGCTGGGATTTTCACAATCAGAAAAATTTTGAAGCACAGTTCGGGATAAAGGGTTTGTATGAAACTCGGCAGGGCGGACAAACAAATTTTATTTATTCGCCTGATAGAGATTCTTCAAATCATTATGGAATAGGAATTAACACAAAGGCGATTGAGTATTTTTCTAAAACCGGATTTATGTTCCCCTCCAAACCATATAAGAGTATTGGTATTCAAACTTCTGGAAAATGGCAGCAACAGGATATGTATTTTGGTTTGAGGAACTATAATGGTGAACAGAAGAATTTTTATGCAAATGTTATTTATGCGAATATTGTTAATAATACAAATCATAAATATAAGTTGGGGGCAAGTTATTTATTAGACGATTATTCCGAAAAATTTAATGATACAGCCTTTGCCAGAACAGAAAGTGTTCCCGGTGTGTTTGCGGAATATACCTATTCTCATCCTGATAATTTTTCATTGGTTGCTGGTATTCGTGCTGACTATCACAATATGTATGGGATATTCTATACTCCGCGTTTACATTTACGTTACAATGTTACAAAGAAAACAACCCTGCGCTTGTCAGCTGGCAGAGGTTTTAGAATAAGTAATGTTTTTATAGAAAACCAATCGGTATTTGCGAGCTCCCGAAAAATTGTAATGAATGAAAAGCTAAATCCAGAAATAGCTTGGAATTATGGTGTTTCTGTCAATCAGCAATTTAAACTCTTCGGCAATGAAGCGTTTATTAATCTCGACTTTTTTAGAACTGATTTTGAAAATCAGGTCATCGTTGATTTGGATCAAAGCGTAAATAAAGTAGTATTCTATAATCTAGATGGTCGTTCTTATTCGCACAGTTTGCAGATTGATATGGGTGTTGAGCCACTGGAAAGATTTGCAATCAAATTGGCATACAAATGGTACGATGTAAAATCTACAT
>JBILYL010000080.1:0-9409 GCA_044377775.1 Bacteroidia bacterium | reverse complement strand
AGAAGAGAAAATCCATTGTTCTCTTTATTGATGCCTGCTTACAAATACAACGAAAAACAAGAATTCCAGGGATTAGCTCCGGGACCGATCATTGGTTATGCATTAATTAGTGATACCGCTCAGATCGGTGAATACCTCCGCAATCCGAAGATCAAAACATTGTTCAAGCCGTATACCCGTTTCTTCTGGACATTCAAAGCATATGATACCGAGGAAAAACGTTTACAGCTATTGGCAATGGATGGTACTTCAACCAGAGGCGTTGCTCCGTTAGCCGGTGATATCATTACTGATGCACGTGTTGTATTTGACCAGAACAGCGGTGGTTCACCGAATATTTCGATGACGATGAATACCGATGCTGCAAATGTTTGGAGAAAATTAACAAGAGATAATGTTGGAAATTGTGTAGCGATCGTTCTTGATAACAGTGTCTATTCTTATCCTGTTATCAATGGTGAGATTTCAGGTGGTTCTACTTCCATCGAAGGCTCTTTCTCTATGTCTGAAGCAACCGATTTGGTTACGATCTTAAAAGCCGGTAAGTTACCTGCTCCTGCTCGTATCGTTGCTGAAGAAACTGTTGGACCGGTATTAGGTGCTGAAGCAATTTCTAAAGGATTCATGTCAATGGTTATCGCATTGTTATTGGTTCTTGTGTTTATGGGTTTATATTACAGCAAAGCAGGATGGGTGGCAGATTTTGCCATGATCATCAATAACTTTTTTGTAATTGGAATATTGGCCTCTTTTGGTGCAGTGTTAACATTGCCTGGAATTGCCGGTATCGTATTAACCATCGCGATGTCAGTGGATGCGAATATCTTGATATTTGAACGTGTCCGCGAAGAGTTAAATCTTGGGAAAACAACAGCCGTTGCTATTAAAGAAGGTTATAAAAATGCAATGTCCTCGGTGATCGATTCTCATATCACCGGTTTATTATTGGGTATCATTTTATATGTTTTCGGAACAGGCCCAATTCAGGGTTTTGCAACAACACTGATCATTGGTATTATTTCTTCTTTATTTTGTGCGATTTTCATCACACGTTTAGTGTTTGATCGTTGGTTAGCAAAAAATAAAGAAATTCCTTTCGGAACTAAAATAACAGCGCATGCTTTTAAGAAGATCAATATCAATTTCGTTGGAAAACGTAAGTATTATTATATCTTTTCAGCATTAGTTATTCTTGCAGGTATTTTCTCATATGTGCAAAAAGGCGGATTTAGCTTAGGTGTCGACTTTAAAGGTGGACGATCTTATGTTGTTCGTTTTGATAACCCAAAATCTACAGATGAGATCCGGAATGCCTTAGCGGTTACATTTGGTGAAGCGCCAGAGGTTAAAACATACGGTGAAGGTGGATCTCAGGTTCGAATCACTACTACATACCTGATCGAAGACGCATCAGAAAATGCGGAAGGAATGGTTGAGGAGAAATTGAATGGAGGATTAACAGCATTGAATGAAAAATACCAGGTAATGAGTTCTCAAAAAGTGGGAGAAACCGTTTCTCGTGATATTAAAACAAAAGCGATCTGGGCAGTATTGTTGTCTTGTCTCGTGATGTTCATATTCATCTTTGTTCGATTCAAAAAATGGCAATATGGTTTAGGTGCTGTTGTGGCCTTATTCCATGACGTATTTATTGTACTGTCGATCTACACAATATTTGATGGTATCTTGCCTTTCTCATTAGAGATTACTCAGGATTTCATTGCTGCGATCTTAACCGTAATGAGTTACTCGATGGTGGATTCAGTTGTTGTGTTTGACCGTATCCGTGAGTACTTAACAGAGCGTAATAAAGCGGATCTGGATAAGGAAGAGCGAGTGAGAGTTATTAATTACGCATTGAACAGTACACTAAGCCGTACGATCAATACCGCGTTAACTATTTTCTTTGTAATGTTAGCGATCTTTATTTTCGGTGGCGAAACAATCAAAGGATTTGCGTTTGCATTGTTGATCGGTATCGCAATCGGAACATATTCTTCTATCTGTATCGCTACTCCAATTGTAATTGATTTGGAAAGAGATAAAAAGGACGAAGATAAAAAAGCGTAATACTTAAATAATAATTCTTAGAACCCCGGTAAATCAATTTATCGGGGTTCTTTTTTTTACCACTCAGCAAATGCCATTCTCATTATTTTTGTTTCATTTCGAAAGAAACCGTCATTTCGAACTTGTCGAGAAATAAATCAGATAAATACAGATATTCATATCTGAACAAATATTTCCGTAACTTTGTAAAAATAAATTATGGCCGACTGCCATCAATCAATAACCATTCATGCTTAATTCAATCTTTTTATTTTTAAATCTTGGCGGAGGTGAAATCTTCATTGTGATCATTGTGGTCGTGATGTTTTTCGGATCCGATAAATTACCAGGAATAGCAAAAGGATTAGGCAAGGGGATTCGTGAGATCAATGATGCCAAGAATCAGATACAGGCAGAGATCTCAAAAGGTACTGAAGGATTTAAAGAAGAATTGCAAAAACATACCTCCGAAATTCAATCCGAAATTACCAAAGCAGGTGAAGGTATGAAACGACAAATGGAAGAGGCAGGAAAAGTGGTGAAGGACGAAGGGAAAAGTATCGAGGACACGATGAAGTAATCACTATTTTTAGATTACTAATTACCATATAAAACGTCTCTGCAAATTTCAGAGACGTTTTTTTTAGAAATCTAAATAAACGGACTTCTGGGCTTATTAGGAAATTATCTTAAGCCAAAATCTATTATTTTTTTTGGAATGTTTGTATATTTATGACGCTATGTTATTTACCCAATCGCTTTAATATATTTACGAATTGACAGCATGAATATATTTGATAAGCATAATTTAAAATTTAGAAATGACGAACAGACCGATATAATGATGAAGCTTGAACTGAAAAGTTGAAGTCTTTAAATATTAGACCCATTTTTTAAGTCTTTCTGATAATGAGAATATTCTTTGAACAGTGAATGAAAATTAGTTTATTCGGACTGTTTGGGTTTTAAATGCCACCAGCAAATTTAGGAACTATTAGCTTAATTTTCTGATTAACAATGAAACAAGCAATAAAATATTAAGTATGGACAGACGCACTTTTATTAAGCAATCAACTTTTTTTTCAATCGGTGGACTACTAATCCCCTCAGTTTTTCTTTCTTCTTGCCGGAAAGAAACATTGTTTGAGGATATAAGCTTTGATGGTAAAGTTCTAATAATCGGAGCTGGTGCTGCAGGTTTATATGCTGCCTATGTTTTAAAATCAAAAGGGATTGATTTCAAAATTCTTGAGGCATCACCAATTCATGGAGGTCGACTTGGTAAACACACCGGGTTTTCCAATTTTCCTATTGATCTCGGAGCAGAATGGCTTCATGGGAAAAATAATATTCTGGGTGACCTGATCGCAAAATCAAATACCAAAATTACAATTGACGATAGTGAAACGAAGTATTGGTTTAACAATCAGATTGTTTCTGCTTTGCCCCAAAATATAGATATTTTTGCAGGCGAAGATTTGCCTGATGTTTCATACAAAGCATATGCATTGCAAAAAGGATTAGGCGTTGAATATGATTTTATTGTGGAAGGAATTGCTGGTGATCAAGGTGCTGCAGCCTCAAAACTTTCTGTTTATTATAATAATTTGGAAGAAGAAAATTGGATTTCAGGTGATGATGATTTTAAATTTCAAGAGACGTACTTCGATTTTTTTGATACACAAATTGCAAGTCATGTAATTGATCATGTTCAGCTTAACACGATTGTTTCTAAAATTGATTATTCCCAATCAACAATAGTTGTGACAGACAGTAATAATAATTCATACAATGCAGATAAACTTATTATTACCGTTCCTATATCAGTTCTTAAGTCTGGCGACATTCAATTTGTTCCTGATTTACCTACTGAAAAAACAGCGGCATTTTCAAAAATAGGAATGACAGCAGGGATGAAAGTCTTTTTGAAATTCAGTAATAATTTTTATGATAAATATTTTATCGGAGGAACAATTTGTGCCGCTTATGCTGATGATAACATTGGTAAAATACCCGGTGACAATGTGTTGCTTGCTTTTGTTATGGGTGAACAAGCCGAGTATTTAACTTCGTTAGGTAGTGATACTGCGATCACTAATGCTTTGCTTCAGGAGCTTGATGCTATGTATGGCGGTCAGGCAACTGCTTCTTTTATTAGTTCCTTCGTTCAGAATTGGACCACTTCCCCTTTCATTAAAGGGGCTTATTCATTTAGTACAGTAGGGATGGGGGATGCGCGAAAAATAGCAACTCAATCTATAGCTAAGAAAATTTATTTTGCCGGAGAAGCTATGAATATAAATGGTCATCATCAAACAGTACATGGTGCCGTTGAGACGGGTTACAGAGAAGTTGTCAACATTTTTAACGATTTAAAAAAATGAGATTATTTATTTTTATCATCGCTTTTATTTTTGCAGGTGCAACGATAAAAGCCCAAGAATTTAAAGCTGACATTTCTTACAAATATATGTTTGCAAATCAATGGGATAAAGCGATTCAAACCTACAACTTCAGCCGACCGTTTTTAATAGATAAACAGCCGCTATTAATGAACGGATTGAATGCATCTGTTTCATGTGTTTTCAAATCACCTAAAAAAGTAAAGCACGGAATAAATCTTTCCTATTCCTATTTTCGAAGCTTGTCGGAAAATGATAATTTAGAAAATAAATTAAAGCTTCACTTTTTGAATTTAGGATATGTCTTGCATTATGAGAAAACGGGGAAACTTGAGGGTTTGTATATCGATTTTATTATTTCAATTACTTCAAGCGCACTTTATAGAAGAGTAAATGGTGAAGCATTTAAATATGATGATACTAAATCAAAAGCATTTGGCATTGGTGGCGACATCGGTTTGAAATTTGGTTACTATGTGAAATTGAAAAAAAAGTATTATTTATCGCCTTTTATTGCCTTAGGATACACACCTTATTTGTATTCTCCAAATACTGAAGCTGTTATCAATCAAACAAAAGGACTTTTAGAAAAAAATTGGACGGGAGTGTTAACGACACAAATTGGCATTTCGTTTCATTTAAGAAAACAAGTTAATGATTGATATGATTGTTTTTTTGAGAATGCCCTGTGTTTAAGTACTGGATTGATTTGATCGAAAATTGTGACTGACCTATCTTTCCTTTATCAGTATGAAATTATTTTTTCAAAAATTAAGGTCCCTTTTTCTTTCATCTTCTCCTAGAATGCCGATTTAGGCAACACCCAACTTAATTCAGATAATCGCTCCGATCATCAAAATATTTCCACGAATGCTTATTTATATAAATAACTTTCTTTTTCATTTAAATTCGGGTGTTCGTCATTTATTTAGGGGTGTTGATAAAAAATAATCACTTTATTTTGAATCTACCCCCTAAAAAAATTACTTTTGTGTCGAAATTTTGATTTTTATGGGGCTTGACCCTGATTAATTCATATCATAACCTAATAATCTAAAAAAAAACATGGCATTTCACAGATTTAAAGCATTAGAAGCCGTACTTACAAGAGTTCCGGTTGAAGTTAATTTACCAAGCAATAAGGTATCTGAATTTTTTGGTGAAAACGTATTTGGCATCGATGCGATGCGTGAATACCTTTCTGACGAGGGATTTAACAGTGTTATGGCTGCAATGGAAAAAGGAACGCAGATCGATCGTAAAATGGCTGATCAGGTTGCTGCTTCAATGAAAGCATGGGCAAACGCAAAAGGCGCGACACACTATACTCACTGGTTTCAACCATTAACAGGAACAACAGCTGAAAAGCATGATGCTTTTTTTGAACCGACAGAAGGAGGCAGAGCTATCGAGCGTTTTGGAGGCGGACAATTGGTTCAGCAGGAGCCTGATGCGTCTTCTTTCCCGAATGGCGGAATCCGTAATACATTTGAAGCACGCGGTTATACTGCTTGGGATCCAACATCTCCGGCATTTGTGATCGGAAAAACTTTATGTATTCCTACAATCTTTGTTTCTTATACGGGTGAGGCATTGGATTTTAAAACGCCTTTGTTGAAAGCCCTTTCTGCAATTGATAAAGCTGCTGTGGATGTGTGTCAGTATTTCGATAAAAATGTAACCAAAGTAAATGCAACATTAGGCTGGGAGCAAGAGTACTTTTTAGTTGATGATGCATTGTTTAATGCGCGCCCCGATCTTTCAATGACCGGTCGTGCTTTATTCGGACATATTCCTGCGAAAGGACAACAGTTAGATGACCATTATTTTGGTTCAATTCCTGATAGAGCAACTTGGTTCATGCGTGATTTCGAAATTGAGTCGTTGAAGTTGGGTATTCCTATTAAAACTCGTCACAATGAAGTTGCTCCGAATCAGTTTGAGTGCGCTCCGGTTTTTGAAGAGTGTAATCTGGCAGTAGATCATAACCAATTATTGATGGATGTGATGGAAAAGGTGGCCCGCAGACATAATTTCCGTGTGTTGTTACACGAGAAGCCTTATGCAGGCGTAAATGGAAGCGGTAAACACAATAACTGGAGTTTGGGAACAAATACGGGTAAAAATTTATTGAGCCCCGGAAAAACACCAAAAACAAATCTTCAATTCCTTACTTTTTTCATTAATACTGTAAAAGCAGTTCACGATAATGCTGATCTTTTAAGAGCATGTATTGCAACAGCAAATAACGATCACCGTTTGGGAGCAAATGAAGCGCCACCGGCAATTATGTCTGTATTTCTTGGAACACAACTTTCCAATGTTCTAGATGAGTTGGAAAGTAAAGTGAAGTCAGGGAAAATGAGTCCGGATGAAAAAACAGCGCTTAAATTAGGTGTTGGTAAGATCCCTGATATTTTATTGGATAATACCGACAGAAACAGAACATCCCCTTTTGCATTCACCGGAAATAAATTTGAATTCCGTGCCGTTGGTTCCTCTCAGAACTGCGCAGGTCCAATGACTGTGTTAAACGCGATCATGGCGGATCAGTTAGTGAAATTCAAAAAAGATGTGGATGCATTGATCGCGAAAAATGTGGATAAAGACGAAGCGATCTTCCAGGTTTTGAGACAATGTATCGTGGATTCGAAAAAGATCCGTTTTGAAGGTAATGGATATGGTGAAGAATGGGTGACAGAAGCGGCAAAACGCGGACTGTCAAACATTAAAACAACACCATTGGCTTTAGAGGCATTTGTTTCAAAAACAACCATGGATCTTTTTGAAAGAAACGGAATTATGTCGGAGCGCGAACAACATGCGCGGTACGATATTTATTTAGAAACATACACCAAGAAGATTCAGATCGAGTCACGCGTAATGGCGGATCTGGCATTGAATCACATCATTCCTACAGCGATCAAATATCAGAGCTTGCTGATTGAAAATGTAAGAGGTTTGAAAGATATCATGTCTACAGCCGATTTCAAGAAAAGTTCTCAGATTCAGATGGAAATGATCACAGAGATCTCTGAACACATCAATACTATCAAAACGAAGGTAGATGAAATGACGGAAGCACGTAAAAAAGCCAATGCGATCGTTGAGGTGAAGAAACAAGCCGTTGACTATTGTGATAAGGTGAAATCCTACTTCGATGTTATTCGTTATCACGTAGATAAGCTTGAAATACTGGTAGATGACGAAAGCTGGCCTTTGCCGAAATACCGCGAACTATTGTTCACCAAGTAGTAAGGTTAATTCATTGAAATCCCTGCCGAATGTACTTTTTGGCAGGGGTTTTTTAGACTAAAACAGGAGCGAAAACTTAAAATAGAAGCAAAAAGAATTTTTTTGTTTCAAATATTTATTTATTTTAGCACCGATTAATACGTAAAACCAAAAATCTATTATGAAGATAATTTCAAAAGTAGCTGCCCTATTAGTAATGTCTTTTTTGTTTTCTGCCAATGTTATGGCTCAGAAAAACTTCTCAAAGGATGCTGATAAAGCATTTGATAACAAAGAGTATTTCAACTCTATCGAGCTTTATAAGAAAGCATACACAAAAGCAAAGAAGAAAGAAGATAAAGCTTTTATCGTTTTCAGAACGGCTGAGTGTTACAGAATGATCGGTGATAATAAACAAGCGGAAGCTTGGTATATCAAAGCAATCAAAGCAAATTATACTGATCCTAAAGCTAAATTGTATTTGGCAGATGCTAAAAAAGCATTGGAAAAATACAACGAAGCATTGATCGAATACAATAACTACAAAAAAGAAGTTCCTTCTGATCCACGTGGAGAAGATGGTGCTAAGTCTTGTGAGTTAGCTCAGAAATGGAAAGATGCTCCTACTCGTTACAAAGTTGATAACGTAGCATTGATCAATACAAAAGATCCTGATTTTGCTCCAACTTACGCGGATAAAAAATACAATAAATTATATTTCACATCTATGCGTCCTGGAGTTATTGGTTCTTCAATTGACGGAACAAATGGTGAAAACTTTAGTGATATTTTTGAAACAATGATGGATAAGAACGGAAAGTGGAGTACACCGGTTTCTCTTCCTGAGCCATTAAATACAAAAGATAATGAAGGATTAAGTACGGTTTCTAAAAAAGGTGATATGATCGTGTTTACACGTTGTATCGTTGATAAAAAGAATGTTACTTACAATCAGTTATGGTCAGCGGCTAAAAAAGGAACATCTTGGGGCGAACCCACAAAATTAGCGTTCTGCGTTGATACTGTAAAATTTGCAACTCCTTGTCTTTCTGCTGACGGACAAACATTGTTCTTTGCTTCTAATTTGGCTGGCGGACAGGGTGAAAATGATATCTGGATGTCGAAATATGAGAAAAAAGGTGCAAAATGGGGAACTCCAGTAAACCTTGGACCAGCAATCAATACTCCCGGTAATGATGTTTATCCTTTTATTCATGAAGACGGAACATTGTATTTCGCTTCAACAGGTCACTTAGGAATGGGTGGAATGGATATTTTCAAAGCAGAGAAAAAAGGTGATAACCAATGGGGAAATGTTACTAATATGAAATCGCCAATCAATTCTGCAGGTGATGATTTTGGTATTATCTTCGAAGGTAAAAAAGAAAGAGGTTACCTTTCTTCTAATCGTGAAGGTTCAAAAGGTGCTGATGATATTTGGTCATTTGTTCTTCCTCCATTATTGTTCACGATCGAAGGTGTTGTAACAGATTGTAAATTCAAAGAAGTTATTCCCGGTGTAACTATTAAATTAGTTGGTTCTGATGGTTCTTCTGTTGAAACAAAAACAGATGCAGCAGGATATTATAAATTTGCTGAAAATGGAACAGCACGTTACGTTAATCCGAATACTTCTTATGTATTAACAACTCAGGTTGGTGTTGAAGTGAAAACAACACAAGCTCCTGCAGGTTTCTTAAATAGTTCTGATAAAGTAAAAGAAA
>JBILYL010000332.1:0-3161 GCA_044377775.1 Bacteroidia bacterium | reverse complement strand
AATTGCAGAGTACATCGACTGGACACCCTTTTTTATTTCCTGGGAAATGAAAGGATCGTATCCGAAAATCCTGAAAGATCCTACACGTGGTGAAGAAGCACGCAAGCTTTTTGGAGATGCACAAGCCATGTTGAAAAAGATCATTGATGAAAAATGGTTGCAGGCAAATGCAGTGATCGGAATGTATCCTGCTATTGCAAATGGAGATGATGTAGTGGTGTATGAGGATGAAAAAATGACCACTATAAAAACGGTTTTTCACACCTTGCGCCAGCAAACAAAAAAACCTGCGGGACAATATAATGTTGCACTATCAGATTTTATTTTACCGGCAACCATCAACCAACAGCCAACGGAGAAGGTTGATTACATCGGATCTTTTGCTCTTACAACCGGTATTGGTATTGATGCACATGTAGCGAAATTCGAAAAAGAACACGATGATTATTCTGCTATT
This sequence comes from Bacteroidia bacterium, assembly GCA_044377775.1. Lineage (GTDB taxonomy): Bacteria > Bacteroidota > Bacteroidia > 2-12-FULL-35-15 > 2-12-FULL-35-15 > 2-12-FULL-35-15. Next base: position 2,704 of record JBILYL010000332.1, on the reverse strand, counting down.
ATGTTAAAAGCATTGGCGGATCGTTTGGCTGAAGCGTTTGCTGAATTGATGCACAAAAAAGTAAGAAAGGAATTTTGGGGATATGCTTCAAACGAAGAATTGGCGAATGAAGATCTGATCAAAGAGGAATATGCAGGTATTCGTCCGGCTCCCGGTTATCCTGCTCAGCCAGATCATACAGAGAAACCAACGATCTGGAAATTGTTGGATGTAGAAAAAAATACAGGAATGATCTTAACGGAAAGTATGGCGATGGTGCCTACTGCTGCTGTAAGCGGATTATATTTTGCGCATCCAGCGTCCCATTATTTCGGTATCGGAAAAATTAAAAAAGATCAGGTGGAAGAATACGCAATCCGAAAAGGGATGACCCTGGAGCTCGCGGAACGTTGGCTCGGACCCCATTTAGCCTATTGATAAAAACTATTTTTTTTCGTAAATTTGAATTATGAAATTACAATTGAAACATTTTTTATTTGCATTGATCTTGCTTTTTGTTGCAACAGGTTCATACGCTCAAAAAGGAAAATCAAAACCGAAATCATCAAAGTATGATTATCAGGGTCCTTATTGTGATGGCTTGGCAAGAGTGAAAACAAATCAGAAATGGGGTTTTATTGATACCACCGGAAATGTTGTGGTGCCTCCCAAATACAACCAGGTAGAAAATTTTGTTGATGGATTAGCCAAAGTGCGCACAGGGCAGCGTTGGGGATTGGTAGACAAAACAGGAGCGGTGATCATTAAGCCAACGTTTGAATGGATCTACGATTTTAATGATGGAATAGCGAAAGTAAAGATTGATGGTGAAGAATATTACATGGACCGGAATGGCCAAAGGGTAAAATAATGATTGATTTAATCCCCGAAGTATAAACTCCGGGGATTTTTTTTCTTAGATCTGATTCAGTGCTGCACTTTCTGTGGCGATTATTCCAAGTTCAATTCTGATGATATTAAAGATAATAAGGGCGATCGGCAATTGATCAAAGTTCGATTGCTCCCAGGAAACCTCTTCACCATACATCATAAAGTTACCCGTATTTAATCTTTTCAGATCTGTTGCCGGAGCAATTTTTTCTACGACTTGTTTGTATGATTCAATTTTGTTTTGCAACTGTTTCACACTGTAAGGTGATGACGGTTCTCCAAATAACAGATCCGGCAATATGCCTCCGCCACCTGCATTACGCAAGGCGTCCAAGTTTGTTTTTTCAGCTTCCGCTTCAGAAATACCTTCTGTTTTTGAGATCAGAAATGCTTTCATCTTTTTGGTGTAAGTCATTAATTCGTCCGTAGCATTTTTCAATTGAAGAATACTTTCCGATTTTGTGCCGGATGAATCGGTGCTGAGTTGCTTTGCTACTTTTTCATACCGCTTGTCGTTTTCCTGAATGCTGAAGTTTAACAAGTCGTTACTCTCTGTAACGCCTCTCCAGAAGCTGTCAGATGTTGGACGTGGTATTCCTGACATACCGGTTTCAGTTAAAAACAATCCAACTCCTGCAATGATCAGAATAACGGTTGCCGTTGCATTTAGTTTATTCGTTGTGTTCTTATAAACACTGATAAAATAAATTGGGAGATAGGCAAGCAGCAATAAAACACCTCCGATGATGAGCATAAATTGTGCTCCCGGCCAATGCATTATTCTGAAAATAATTCCTACACTAAACAAAATAGAGGACACAAAAGCGATAATGCTCAGAGCAATGCTTCTGTTACTTTCTGCACTCGCTTTGAATTTTAAAATAAACAGTAATGGTAAAAAAAGTACGGTTAGTAAAAATACACCAACAAGCATTAATGCGCTTGCTGCCGGCCAGTGGTTAAATTTAAAGAATGCACCGGATAAGATCATCAATGATGAAATATATCCTGAAATTTTCATGGTTGAGTTCATAATATAATAGTGTTTAAATGTTAATAGTCGATTTGTCTCGTCCTGTATCTCTTTCAATCCTTTTTCTCCGAAAAGTAAAAGTGTTTCCTGATATACGGTGTCGAAGTTCCTGTATCCATCGAGTTCATTTTCAATTAAACAGCAAATATGATCCAACAGATCGATACTCAAGCCGGGGGAAGTGATTCCCCTGACTTTAATATCGTTTTCAATAAAGGCGATTTGTTCCTCGGTTAAACTAAACATATTTAACGCTCGGCTTGAGGTCAAGTAAAATATTCATTGTATTAATGAAATCGGCAAATTCATAAATCTTTTCTTTCGCACGCTCATTTCCGGTTTGAGTGAGCGTATAGTATTTCCTTACACGTTTACCAATGTTGACCGTTTCTGTTGTTACTATTCCTTCTGCTTCCAGCTGATGAAGCATAGGGTAAAGTGCACCTTCTGTAATAACAATTTTTGAGTCGGTCAACTCTTTTACTTTTTGTGTGATCTCATATCCGTACATTTTTTCTGTTTCGGACAACAACTTCAAAACGATCGTTTTTAAAGTTCCTTTTATTAGCTCTGATGAATACATAACACAAAGATACATAAGAATATTATGTATTAGTAAGTTGTGTATTGGAATATTTTATAAATAGCTGATAATCAAACAATAAAAAATTTACAATTTTCATGAATTTCATTTAGCCGGAGTAAATAGTGTAATTTTCAACTTGTTTTATCTGTAACTTTTGATTAAAATTGCAGTCAATGCAAATGAATCTAATTAATAAGTTTTGGGCGGATATTTCG
>JBILYL010000078.1:0-9497 GCA_044377775.1 Bacteroidia bacterium | reverse complement strand
TCCATACTGTCCATACAATCGGGTATTTAGTAATAAACGTCCTATTTTCGTACGGTTGATCACGCTTAAATTCAAACTTTGATAATCGTAATCACTCATGATTGCCGATGATCGTAATCCTAAATTAATATTTCCGGTGCCGGCTGCATAAGAATAGGTATGCTCGATTCCCATATTAATTGTGTTGTTCAGCTGATTCGGAGTCCATTCTTTCGGTAACAACAAATAGGGAAGATCATTTAATCCTTTTCGGTACATCGATTTAAAATAGAGATACACTTTGTTTTTTCCTTTGATGTCTTTTCTGTCGAAACCAACCGTATATGCGTTTAGTCCGTCCAATGCTTTCGCGGAAAAATAAAAGGAAGAACCCTTCATGAATTTGTCGGTAGCGGTTCTATAATTGATCCGGTAGCTTACATTGTCATACAGATCTTTTGAATGCTTTTCTGTTGCTGTGTCCAGATAGTTATGTCCAATGCCTGTATTGAACCATACAGTCGCTTCAAAAATATGTTTGTAGGCCATGTAATTTCCATTCACATTTAATCCAACTTTTAGTCCATCATAACCGTTGTACCAAATATCCGGTCTGGCGAATAGTTCGTAGCTGGTCCAGTCGGAGGGATTATAAATTTTTGAATCGAAGCGGTATTTGATAGGGAATTTCTGGTTATTGTTCAGCATGTTTACATCTGCCAGACGCGATGTCGGGTCAATGACTACGTTTGCAATTCCACCTTGTACATTTACCGTTGCAGTATATGTTTTCTGAATATTGTCCCAGCCGATCCAGCGGGGAAGTACTTTTGATTTTGTTTGTTTTACAAACCAGTTATTCGGAATGTGGTAATAGTATACACTGTCATTTTTTCCAACCACAGCAAAATCAACCGGCATTTGCATTCCTTTGCGTTTGAAGGTGATGTTGTAAACGCCTTCTCCCTTGCCCTTTTTTACCGATTTTACAGTATAGTCAATAGTTTTAGACGTCTCCATCCATTCATCAAAAAACCAATTTAAGTCAACATGTGTATATTGAATAACCGAATTTCTAAAGTCTTCTACATAGGGGTGAGCAAATTTCCATTGATTAAAATAGTGACTCATGGATGCCTTAAATAAAGAATCACCAAGGGTGTATTGCAGGTTATACAGCATGGTTGCCGTTTTCATGTAAACCTGTGAATATCCACCTCCATGGCGAATTGCACCATTGTACATATCCGAATGTAAGCTCATGAATGTCTCCACATCTTTGGTTGCGGAATTCATATATCCATTATACACTTCGCTGTTGCGCACATAATCCGGCTCCGTAAAGCGTTTTACATATTTTGATTTGGGTACATATTTTATTCTTTCTTTTCCATCGATCCTTTCATAGGTCCAGTTGGTAATAAATTGTGTAAATCCTTCATCTAAAGCCGGACGGTATGTTTCGTTAGAACCAACCATTCCAAAAAACCAGTTATGACTTATTTCGTGAACAAACAGATCGCGGTAGTCGGGGTCAAATCCTCCGCATAAGGTTACCATCGGATATTCCATTCCGTCTTGTGCATCGGCAACAACCATTTTTGAATAGGCATATTTTCCAAAGTCTTCTGAATTAACCCTAATGATCTTTGCAGTGTACTCTGCTGCGTTCAACCATCCGATTGCGTGTGGTTCCTGAACAAGCGCGACACATCTGATTCCGTTCCACTCGGCTTCTCCGATACGGTAAGTCGGGTCAGCAGTAAGAGCAAAGTCGTGCACATTCTCTGCATGAAACATCCATGTTTTTGTTGTTCCATTCGGTTCAATGATTACCGATGGCTTTTCGTTCCACGGTTTTTTAGCAAAATTTTTAATATCTAATTTGGCACGAAGGTCTGCTGGTAATACTTCATTCTTATTGAGCAGCATACCTGTTGCATCAAGAATATAATTATTTGGGAAGGTGAATGCAACATCAAATGTTCCGAAATCACCATAAAATTCATGATCCAGATGTTGGTCGGTATCCCAGCCGAATTTGCGGTCGTAAACCGAAATGCGCGGATACCAATGAACAACATCGTAGTGTTTGTATCCGAATGCATTGAACATTTTCATTCTGTTCCTTATAGAGCCGGTATCAAAATAGGTTTTGAAATTTATTTTGAACGTGATGTTCTCACCGGATTTTATAGGTGTTTTCAGATAAACCTTCAAAACGGTATTGTCCAATTCCATTTTCAGATCTTCGTTGTTAACGGTGATTTTTGATACAACCGTTCCTAAGCCTTGTTGCTGGTATTTCCCGAATTTTACTTTAATGTTGTTATTTTTATAAAGATCTTCCAGGTAAGATCCTTTTGTCTGTGCATTATTGTATAAATGAAAATACACAAACGTTAACTCATCCGGTGAGTTGTTGTAATAGGTTAGTTCTTCAGCTCCATCGATAATGTCTGTTTTGTCATCAATAGCTGCATTTATTTTATAATGCACATCTTGTTGCCAATAGCCCTCAAAGGGTTTCCGGTTTTTCCAATAGTACTGACTGCTGCTGTTTTGGAAATTACTTTCAGGAAACTGTGCAATGGAATTCATTGTAAATGAAAGCAATACCAGTGTTATAATAGTTAATTTTTTCATATATATAATCGTGCTGTAAAATTCTATTGTAAATATAGCAGATTTTTTGAAAATGTATGGTGTTATTCGATGACGAATTGCCTACTCGCGTAGGTTTAGGAATTCGGCGAGGGATATTTTTTTAGATTTCCCGATTCGCTTATTGACCTAATCAGCGTAAATAACTTTTAATAGTGAAGGCAGCGAGGCAATCTTCTTCTCTTAATACGTTCAGAAATTGCCTCGCTCCTCGCAATGGTTTATTTTTGTGATCGTGATTCAGTTTTCGTTAATTGTCATCGCGGTCAATCTGTAGCCTTCTCAAACACTTTTTTGTTATTTCAACTGAATTCTCTTTGTATCATTTCGACCAAAGCGGAGAAATCCAAAAAAACGTTTCGAAATCGGGGCGGTTTCATTATTTAAATAACCATGGCTTTGTTTATTTTTTTCTTGAAAACAGCACCCCGATTAGGAAACGATTGAAAATTTTAAGCACAAACAAAAGATTCTTTAATTTTCTGTTGCAAATGTGCAAATATATTTAGTATGTTTGTGCTAAATATATTAGCAATGTCGAAAATAGCCAAAAACATTAGTGTTCTGAGAGCACTAAAAAAACTATCTCAGAATCAGTTAGCGGACGAACTGGATATTTCCCGTTCCCGTTTAGGGTCTTACGAGGAAGGAAGAGCAGAACCTCCTTATGATCTTTTGATAAAAATAGCCGACCATTTTCACATTGCTATTGATGCATTGGTGCGAGGTGATCTTGCAAAAACAGATCCTGAATCTTTATTGGAGATCGGTAAAAATCGGATCCTGTTTCCTGTGATTGTCGACCGTCAAAATCAGGACATGGTGGAAGTGGTTCCGGCAAAAGCTGTGGCCGGATATTTAACCGGATATGCCGATCCTGAATTTATGGAAGATCTGCCAATTATGAACCTGCCCTTTAAAATAGTAGGAAAACATCGCGCATTCTCAATAAAAGGAGATTCTATGCCTCCTTTAAAAGATGGAACATTTGTCGTTGGTAAATATGTTGAATCGCTGAGCGAGGTAAAAGAAGGACAAACCTATATTGTGCTTACCAAAGAAGATGGAGTTGTTTATAAACGACTTTATCGTGAAGACAAAAAATCAACTGATGTTTTTCAATTTCATTCCGATAATCCGGTGTATAGTCCGTATACGGTTAAATCAGAAAACATTATTGAGATCTGGAGTTTTGTCTGCAGTTTAAATATCGGTGAGTTTAAGCCTCAGGATCTGAATCTGGAAAGTATGATCCGGTTTTTACAGTCGTTTAGAGTGGAGATGGGTAAATAAAAATCGCCTCAGATTTACAGAAAAAAAAATAAAAATAGGTAAGGAGAACGTTTTCAAAAAAAATCTGTGAAAATCAGTGTAATCTGTGGTGAAATTTCTTGTGAACGAGTATCTTCGTTAAATGTTTGCAATCATCGATATAGAAACATGTGGTGGTAAATTCAATTACCCGAACGGAAGAATCACTGAAATATGTATTTTGATACATGATGGCTTGACGGTAGTTGAAAAATTCTCAACACTCATTAATCCCGAATGTTATATATCGCCCCTATATACCAACATTACCGGAATCACCAATCAAATGGTGAGTGGCGCGCCTAAGTTTCATCAGATAGCAAAAAAAATTCATGAGATCACAGAAAACAAAACCTTCGTTGCGCACAATGTAAGCTTCGATTATAATTTTATAAAAGCTGAATTCGCATCCTTGGGTTTTAATTACGAACGAGAAAAATTATGCACCGTGCAGCTCAGCAGAAAATTAATTCCCGGTCATCAATCTTATAGCTTAGGCAAATTGTGTGAGGCATTGAGAATACCCAACAATGCAAGACACAGAGCAGAAGGTGATGCGGTGGCGACAGCTAAGTTGTTTGATATACTATTGCAGGCGAAGTCCCTGAAAAAGTAACCTTAGTTGTATTTATTCGGGAAACCGATAGATACCTGTTCATTTAAAAGGAGGTTCACTGGATATCTGTATGCCGCGTATACAATGTTGGAATGTTTTACTCCTAATCCCATACATGCATTGTTAACCTGAAAAAGGTGGTATCCGATAAAGAACCCGTTTTTTAATGGTGCGTAACTGATGTCTGCGTTGTAGCCCCAACTTTTTGATTCGGATTTATTTCGGTTATCAAATCCCCATCTGACAGCTGTTTTTGCAATGCCCAATTTCGCGACAACCTGATTATTGGCACTGTTCAATAAACTTATGCCAATTGATTTGAATGTAGCCCTGTTTTTTCCTCTGAGATAGGTATGACCAAAAAAATAGTCGTAAGAAATATCTATCCCGGCTCCTGATTCTGTTCCCGATAGTGTATAGTTGAAGAAAGTTAGCCCGAGGTGAGCTCCGAAATCTAGCCCTGATCCGAGATTATAACCGATGTTGACTCCGGGACAGAGACTCAGTGAGTTGATGGATGCTTGAGCGTTTATTTTTACATCTGCAAAAATAAAGATCAATAAAAAAAGTATAAGTCGTTTTGGATATTTAGTAATGGTCATTCTCATCACTTACTAAACGTATAAAAGAAAATTGGTTGCCTCTAATTTCCTAACTTCTTCATTCCCTTCCAAACAATGGCAAGGTCATTCTCGATCTTATAATCTTTTGAATAAGAAAGGTGCAAGCGGTTGCGTGTATCCTGAGTAATGGTGATATTGTTTTTTATGGCATCGGCAGGAGAAAGAACCGAGGTGCGAAGTTTTGGCAAATGCTCGTGCTTATCGTTGCCGTAACCTACCCATGATTTAAATCCAAGTAAAACGGCAAAAATGTTTTTCAGAAATCCTGTTTTGTTTTCTTGAAACAATACGAGCAAAGGGGACAGAAGAATAAACAATCCGCTGGATAAAACATCAAACAGTCGCTTGTTTCTTTTGTTTTTTGGCTTACCGATAGAATTGACATCAATAATGTACAGATCCCCGGCTGTATCAATGGAGTTACTTCCGATGATGGATAAACTTTCCGGAGGGGCGATCTTAAAATCTACATCTGCAGAAACCAAGGTGTGCATGTAATCAATAATTCCCTGAGAGGAAATATCACGGGAACAAAAAATTACTTCGTTGATCTTATATATTTCGATTACCTCTTCGATTTGATTCATCGTCCCGACAAAATCTTTATGCGTATTCCCGCTGTCGTCTGCGCTGATAAAGCCCAGAAAACTGGTATTGATATTCGTTTGTTTCAACAATCCGCTAACACGTTCAAATTCTTCCTGCTGTCCGATAATAGCGATACGTTTACTTTTGTCAGGATTTAAATTGAAAGACTTGAATCCTGCGAAATGAAAAGTTAAGCGGGAAATTAAATACGATAATATAACCCAACCCATTCCAAATAAGATCAATGCCCGAGAGAAACGATATGCTTCCGGTAATAAAGAATAGCCTATCAGGATAATTCCTGTTCCTACCAATATTCCACGGATGATCCGGAATAAACGTACCGGCTTATCGTAGCCGCCACTTAAGTAAACGGTAAACATCCATATCGCAATGTATGCAGGAAAAGCAATGGCGACCAAGGCATCAGAATAGGAGCCTCCTTCAATGAACTTGATGTTCTTCTCGTAATAATCTTTGATCAATAATAATCCGATCATCATTAATCCGAAATCAAATGCCGGTAATGCAATCGACTTTAAAAAACGGATAAAAATAGCCACTCCGGCTCTTAAATAAATGGCGATGTTGATCAGAAATGAAAAAAGCTTCGCATTGTTTTGAGAGAAATGTTTGTTTGCAAAAATGACCATCGCTTTGTAGAAAACGAAAACATAATTGACACTGCTTTTTTTTGTGCTCTCTCCTTTGTAATGAATGATGCGGGTTTCGGGAAAATAATAGTTTTTGTATCCGCCTAAAATGATCCTGTATGAAAGATCAATATCTTCACCATACATAAAAAAAGTTTCATCGAGTAAACCTACTTTGTCGAGTGTCGCTTTTCGCATCAGCATAAATGCACCGGAAAGAATATCTACTTCATGTGTTTTATCTTTATCTAAAAAGCCAAGGTGATATTTGCCAAACGTTTTGGATCTTGGAAATAATCGCGAGAATCCGAATATTTTATAAAAGGCTACTGCAGGAGTAGGTAAGCCTCTTTTTGATTCAGGTAAAAAATTCCCTTTGCCATCGAGCATCTTAACACCTAATCCGCCAGCATTAGGATGTGCGTCCATGAATGCAACTACTTTTTCAAAAGTATCTTCCTCAACAACGGTATCCGGATTTAATAATAAAACATATTCTCCTTTCGCGATCCGCATTGCCTGATTATTTGCAAAAGAAAATCCGGTGTTTTTTTTGTTTTCGATGAGTTGTACTTCCGGGAACTTTTGTTTCACCATCGCAATTGAACCATCCACAGAGTTATTGTCGACCACAAAAATCTCCGTAGGGATATTTTCAGAAGCTTTACGCACGGAGTGCAGGCATTGCTCTAAAAAATGCTGAACATTGTAATTGACAATTACGATTGATAACTTCATTTGAATGACAAAGAATTTTCGTACAAGGTCCTGTTTACAATTGATCTTCCAAGCGTTACTTCATCCGCATACTCTAATTCGTCTCCGATAGAAATTCCGCGTGCAATAGTAGAAACCGTCAGGTTGAATTCCTTTAGTCGCTTGTATATATAAAAATTGGTGGTGTCGCCTTCCATTGTTGTGCTTAATGCCATTATCACTTCTTTGATCTCTCCGCTTCCTGCTTTCTGTACAAGTGTTTCAATATTCAGATCGCTAGGACCTATTCCATCCATCGGAGAAATAATTCCTCCTAAAACGTGATAAACACCGCGATATTGTTGTGTGTTTTCAATGGCCATCACATCTCTGATATCTTCTACAACACAAACCAGTGAATTATCCCTGTTCGGGTTAATACAAACTTCGCATAAAGGTTTATCTGATACATTGTGACACTTTTCGCAATAACGAAGTTCTGAACGCAGCTTGATAAATGTATTGCCAAACTGATTTACTTCTGCAACATCCTGTTTCATCAAATGCAAAACAAATCGCAGTGCAGTACGCTTCCCTATGCCGGGGAGTTTACTGAATTCATTAACAGCTTCTTCGATTAATTTTGAGGAGAAATTCATTGACCCAAAAATACTGTTTTTTGCCGAGTTTTTAATGCCTTTACAAAACAAGTAATGTGTATTTTTGCACATCTGATAGTTAATAGAAATGAAATTTCATAAAACGCTTGTAAATGCAGTAATAGAAACCCTTCAACAAATTTTTGTTGCGGGCGTATACGCAGATAAGGCAGTAGAGCAGGTGCTGAAACAAAAGTCGCGCTGGGGATCCCGCGATAGAAGGTTCATTGCAGAAACGACTTACGAGATGGTCCGCTGGTGGAGGTTAATTAATAAGAGTTCTTCATCGGAAGATCCTTCTGATGCTTCTGAATTCTGGAAACTTTTTGCAACCTGGCAATTGATAAAAGGGGTAGAGTTACCTGATTGGGACGAATTTAAAGGAGTCGACAAAAATAAAATCCTGGATGAAGCAAGTAAAGCGAATAAAATCAGGAAATACCGTGAATCAGTTCCCGATTGGCTCGATGTACTTGGAGCTTCGGAATTAGGTGAAACGGTATGGACAAACGAACTTGTTGAACTAAATAAGGAAGCGAAAGTTGTGCTGCGGGTGAATACGTTAAAATCTAATCGGATTCAATTGCAACGCTTGTTGGAGCAACAGTCTGTCGAAACAACAGTAGTCGGTGATTATCCCGATGCATTGTTGTTGAATAAGCGTCAAAGTTTGCAACACCTTGCTGAATACAAACAGGGTTTGTTTGAAATTCAGGATGCATCTTCGCAATTGATCGCTCCGTTTTTAGAATTGAAGGAGGGGATGGTAGTGATCGATGCTTGTGCCGGAGCTGGTGGGAAATCGCTGCATATTGCTGCAATGATGAATAACAGTGGCAAAGTAATTTCGATGGATGTGGAAGAACGGAAATTGACTGAATTAAAAAAACGAGCGGAAAGAAATGGTGTGAATTGCATTAAAACAGAGTTGATCAATGATGCAGCAATCGCAAAGTTGAAAAATACAGCTGATCGGTTATTGCTTGATGTTCCTTGCTCCGGATTAGGCGTTATCAGACGTAATCCGGATGCCAAATGGAAATTGAGCCTGGGATTTCTTGATCAGGTTAAATATACGCAACAGCAGATTCTCCGTAATTATTCTCCTATGTTGAAGCCGGGAGGCATTATGGTTTACGCTACTTGTAGTATCCTGCCAAGCGAAAATCAAGATCAGGTAAATACTTTTCTTGAAAACAATAAAGATTTTGAATTTATGGATGAGCGTAAAGTGCTTCCTAGTGAAGGATTTGATGGATTTTACATGGCAAGATTGAAACGGCTAAATTGAATGTTAGGATGAGCAATTCAGAAAATAACACTGCGATTTATTATCTGCTCGAAAGTAGCGGAAACTTGCCGGTTGATTTCACGATGGACAAAGTAATTGCATTTGAACATCATGATAATTTTTACATAATCTTTTTTTTGGCTCAGAAAAGAGATTTTATTGCCTTCACCGCCCACGATTTTTTACAGATAACAGATTCGTTACCGAATTTGTTAAACGAAATTATGGATCATTCAGCAGTTGGTGTTCACTCTTCAATGATTGATGTTGCGATAAAGTATATTGAAAATAAAATGCACTCGAAAAACAATTCCCGGTTTTTCTTTGATGCACATTGATGTTCAAGAACTTTTAGTTCACAAAAATAAAAATGGTAAATTAGGTAGGAATAAAAATGCAGCCGCTTTTTTTCCTTGT